>JAFSFF010000386.1 GCA_017435375.1 Thermoguttaceae bacterium | reverse complement strand
CGGTTTTATGGAAAACGCCGACGATTTCCCGAAGTCGGCGATCCTCGCGACCGCCGAAACGCTTTGGGGCTTCGTTTCGACCGGAACGCCGCGACCGGCCCGCGTCGCGCCGGAGTTGCGCGAAGCGTTCGAGAAAACGGTCGTTCAAGGAGGCGTCCGCTTCCCAAAATTGCGTTGAGCGGAACGACGGAACGCTAGGGACGCTTCATAAGGCGACCGCGACGCTAAATTTGCGATAAATTTATTTGCGAGCGAAAATCGGTTGTTGACGCCGTTTTCGTTTGGAGTAGAATTAACCGGGATTAATTAGGAGAACGCCGATGGAAAAAACGAGAACGATCGTCGACACGTATCACGACGTTTATACCGAGTCGCTCGACTTGCAGGAAATTTACTCGACCCCGACCGGCGCGATTCCGTTCCGCGTTTCGAAGCGGCGGTTGCACGGCGGCGTCCAAGAGGGCGTCGACGTCGTCGAGATCGACGCGGGCAAGTTCTCGTTCGTCGTTCTTTTGTCGCGCGGAATGAACATTTGGAAAGCGCGTTGCGGCGACGTCGAGTTGAAATGGGATTCGCCGGTGCGCGGGCCGGTTCATCCGCGTTTCGTTCCGATTTTCGCCCCGAACGGCTGCGGTTGGCTCGAAGGGTTCGACGAATGGGTCGCGCGTTGCGGGCTCGAAAGCAACGGGGCGCCGGAGTTCGACGAAAACGGCGTCCTCCGTTACCCGCTGCACGGACGAATTTCGAACCTCCCGGCGCGCCGCGTTCAGGTAACGGTCGACCCGGAAACCGGTATGATTCGGCTGACCGGCGAAGTTCTCGAAACGAGCGTTTTCGGACGGCGCTTCAACTTGACCGTCGCTTACACGACTTGGGCCGGGTCGTCGACCCTCGTCGTCGAAGACTCGATTACCAACTTGGCGAGCGTCGACGACGAATTCGAGTTGCTTTATCACATTAATACCGGTTATCCGTTCGTTACGCCGGGCGCGAAGTTTGTCGCGCCGTTCCGCCGAATGTGTCCGCGCGACGAAAACGCCGTCGCCGAACTCGACGCTTGGGACGCTTTCCGCGAACCGATTCCCGGTTGCGCCGAAACGTGTTACCTCTTCGACTTGGCCGCCGAGGAGAACGGCGACACGTCGGTCGCGCTCCTGAACGCCAAGGGGAACCGCGGCCTTGCGCTTTCGTTCAATAAAAACGATTTTCCGTATTTTACGCTTTGGAAGACGCAACGTCCGAACGGCGATATTTACGTTTCGGGAATCGAACCGTCGGTCAACTTCCCGAACCGCCGCTCGTTCGAGAAGAAACAAGGGCGCGTCGTTCCGCTCGGGGCGGGCGAGACGAAAAACTTCCGTTTCCAATTCGACGTCCTGACCGGAGTCGACGCGATCGAGGAGCGCGTCCATTATATTAAGCGACTCCAAGGGAAGACGCCCGGCGAAATCGCGTCCGCGCCGATTCCGGAATGGTGCGAGTGAGCGAAGAAACGTTGAAAACGACGATTTTGACGCTTGGTTAAAAAGACGGGAACAGACCGATTTTGACGCCGTTGGATAAGCGTCGAGCGAAAGAAAAACGCGACGCGCGCTTGTCAAAAGCGGCGGAAAGATTTAAACTAAAGACGACCCTTGGGGGACGTTCGTCGGCGCGACGTCGGCGACGTTTGAACGCGACGGAACCTTCCGCCGTCTTTTAACAAAGAAAACGACGACCGTTTGAGCGGCCGGAAGCGAGGAATATAGGGATGGAAATCAAAAAACGGACGTTTTTGGATAAATGTCTGCAGAATCGGCGCTTTTTATACGCGCGAACGTTCTTTCTGAATCTCGCGCTTTTCACGTTGGCGTATTACGGCGCTTTCGCGTTGAAGAGCGATTGGTTCCGCAATCCGCATACGACGGCGACGTTCTCGATTTTTCAAGCGTCGATTTTTTGGCTCCTCGCGATCAAGTTCGCCGTTTTTTACGCGTCGCGTCAATACCGCAATATGGGGTATTTCGCGACGATGCGCGAGTTGCGGTCGATCGTCGTCGAGTCGAGCGTCGCGTTTTTCGTCGCGACGTGCGGTTTTGCGGCGGCTCATTCGCTCGGTTGGATCGACTACCGCGTTCCGCTTAGCGTCTTTTTGATCGACTTTATGCTGACGGTCGGGTTTCGCGGCGGTTGGCGGTTGGCGCGCCGATTTTACTTTGAGTCGGTGTTGCCGAAGTTCGATGAGATCGAACACACGCCGGCGTTCCTCATCGGCGCGAACAATCGCGGCGCGCACGTCGCCAACGCGATCAATTCGCAGGCCGACGCTCCTTACCGCGTCGTCGGATTTTTGACGATTCACGACTTTAAAGTGCGTTTGCGCGTCGGTTCGCTTCCGGTCGTCGCGCACGTCGACAACTTGGTTTACGTCGCGAAAGAGCGGAACGTCAAAACGATTCTTTGCGTCGCCGGGTCGCTTCCGGGAAAAACGTTTCGCGAGATTTACGACCGTTGCGATAAAAACGGTTTGAATTTGATGGTCGTGCCGCAAGTCGAGTTTGTGCCGGACACGAAAATTCCGGTGCGCGAGGTCAAAGTCGACGACTTGCTCAAGCGCGACCCGATTCGCCTCGACACGGAGCGAATTAAACGGCAGGTAACCGGGCGGCGCGTGATGGTTACCGGCGCCGGCGGCTCGATCGGCTCCGAAATTTGCCGTCAACTGATGCGCTTCGAACCGGCGGAACTTTTCATTCTCGGGCGCGGCGAAAACCGAATTTTCTTCTTGGAGCGCGAACTGCGAGCGCTCGGGAAGTCGACGAAAATAACGCCGATCATCGCCGACGTGTCGAATAAAGAGCGTATCGACGGTGTTTTCGACGCGGCGAAACCGGAAATCGTCTTTCACGCGGCGGCGCATAAACACGTTCCGCTGATGGAGTCGAACGTGCCGGAAGCGATTCGCAACAACATTTACGGAACGAAAGTCGTCGCCGACGCGTCCGACCGCTGCGGCGCCGAAAAGTTCGTGATGGTCTCGACCGACAAGGCGGTCAACCCGACGAACGTGATGGGGTGTTCGAAGCAGATGGCCGAGCGGTACGTCAACGCCTTGGCGGAACGCTCGCAAACGAAGTTTATCGTAACGCGCTTCGGGAACGTTCTCGGCTCGAACGGGAGCGTCGTGCCGATCTTCACCAAGCAGATTCAACAGGGCGGCCCGATCACCATCACCGACTTCCGGATGACGCGGTACTTTATGACGATTCCGGAAGCGGCGCAACTCGTCCTCGAAGCCGGCGCGATGGGGAAAGGCGGAGAAATTTTCGTTCTCGATATGGGCGAGCCGGTCAAAATCGAGACGCTCGCTCGCGACCTGATTCGCCTCTCCGGACTCCCGGAAAACGCGATCGAAATTCGCGAAATCGGCTTGCGACCGGGTGAAAAATTGTATGAAGAACTGTATTTCGAAACGGAAACGCGCATCGAAACGGATCAAAAGAAAATTTTCGCCGCGAATCACCGTCGGTTCGATTTGGACGAGATTCAAGCGCAACTCGACGAATTGCTCTCGATGACCGGCGGCCCGCAAGAAAAGATTCGCGAACGCTTGACCGATTTCGTGCCGGAATACAAACCGACGATTTTGCCGGAAAAGAAGTAGCGACGAACGCCGCGCCGTAAAAACGACGGCGTCGAACGATGGGCGGCGCGACCGAAAAAAGAACGCCGACCGCGAACCGAAAAGGAACGCGGTCGGCGTTTTTTATCGTCGTTCAGCAACGGGCGGGAACGAGAGCGCGGCGGTTAGTCGTTCGGCGTCGCGTCGTCGCCGAGGAGCGCTTTCGCGGCGTCGCGGTCGACGATCAAGCGCGTCCAAAGGCGCGTTCGCTCGTTTTCGAGGAGCGGACGGAGCGCGTTCGTTTTCGGCGCGCCGCAAGCGCCGCAGGGGCCGCCGATGACGACGACGTGCTTACCCGGTCGACGCGAAAACGCCGCGAGTTCGTCGAACGTAAAGAGCGCGACCGCGCGATGCGATTTCGGCGTCAGCGCGCCGGACGGCGAGAACGGTTGGAAAAGAACGTCGCCGACCCAACCTTGCGCTTCCAGCGTTTGGAGCGCGTCCGAGGCGACGAGGCCGCCGTCGCGCAAATGCTCGAAATATTGACGGAAAAGCCCGTGTTCGTCGTCCGCCGACGCGAGCGACGTCGCGATAATGTCGATTTCGTCGCGTCTTTCAAAACAGCGACGCAACGACGGATTCCGTTTAAGACGATCGAAGTCTTCCGTTGCGACGACCGGCGTCGAGAAAAGTCCGACGCACTCGACGTCGAGCCCGGCGTCGATGAAGTAATTGAAGTAGACGGTCGGATCCATCTGCTGTTTGGCGATGTAAAAACCGCCGGGCGAAATCGCGTGCAGCGTCAATTTCGGCGTCTGCGCGTCGGCGCGGTCGGCGAGGCGGCGCGCGACTTCCATCGCGGCGTATCCGGCGCCGAAACCGAGGTGGACTCGAGTTTCGTTCGGGTCGCGACCTTCGGCGACGGCGCGCGCTTTTTTCTCGGCGGCGACGCGGTAAATCAGCTTGATGATTTCGTCCGCCGCGACGGAGCCGACGTGGCGCGACGCGGTCGGGCCCGAGACGTTTACGACGACGAGTTTGCGTTCGGCGTCCGCGTTGGCGACGGCTTGTTCCGACGCGGCGTCGGCGCCGTTCGCGGGAGCGGCGGGCGCCAAGTAAGCGTCGAGCTTGTATTTTTCCGTCAAGCGGTCGCGCAAGTTGAGTTCGATCGGCGCCTTTAATAAAAGGAAACCGCGCTTAAACGCTTGCCAAATAAGCGGATAGATTTTTTCGCGGGTGACGTCGTCGCGTCCGCGTTCGCGAACGAGCCAGTCGACGACGGACGCGGCGGGGCCGGGACGGCGTTTAGAATTCGACGCGCCGGCTTCGTGCGTTTCCTTCATACATTGGAAAAAACGTTCGCAAACGGCGTAAACGAATTCGTCGTCTTCGGCGGTCAGCGACGCGTGGCGAGATTTGCCGTCGAGGGGGGCGTTGCGTTTGGACGATGCCATAATGCCTCCATATAGCGTTAAAAAAAGGCCGCGTTTGTTGGCGCCGAACGCGGCGAAGCGAAGAAAAACGCGACCCTCGAACTAACCGGCGTCGCTCGGCGGACTCGAAGCTCCGCGTTCGAGGCGAACGGAAGACGCCGGCGCAAGGGCGCGCGTCCGAGGGTCAAGCGTCGCGTTTGCGGACGCCGTTCACCAGTTGCGCGATTTGTTTTTCCATCGACAAAGCGGTGGAAACGAGGAACGGTTTGAATTGGAAATGGGCGCTCAAATCGCGCAAAATATGCGTTGGGTCGTAACCGTCGTCGACGAAAACGAGGAGCTGCGGCGCGCGTTCGAGCCGCAACTTCTGAAGCTCGACGTAAAAGAAATAAGCGTCGAGCTTTCCGTCGGCGATGTGCGACGCGACGCGGCGACGAATCTCCGCGTCGCGAGGATCGTCGGCGATCGGCGCGTCGTAGTTGGGCAGGTGAATATCGAAACGATTGCAACCGAATTCGTTGCGCCCTTTCGCGGAATCCTTTTCCTCTTCGGTGAAATACTCGCCGTCGGGATTGCGTTCGCAAAGGATAAAATCGTACTCGAACGTTCGCGTCATCGCGAGCGCGACGCTTGTGTTCGTCGCGACGTCGACGACGAGGCCGTAAAGTTCGAAGAGGTCGACGTAAAATTCGAGAAAACGACGGTCGCGAGCGACCAAAAGAACGCGGTTGTTTTGCAATTCTTCTAAAAGCGCGGCGTTTTTCGGCGGCTCGATCGAGCGTCCGATCCATTTGTTCGTCAAACGTTTGACGGTTGGGCGGAGGCGGCGAGACGCGTCGCGAACCCCTTGAATGTAACCGTTCGTTTCGAGTTCTTCGGCTTCGGTTTGCGGACGTTTTTGAACGCGACGTTCGAACGCCGAGCCGACGACGTCGGCGGAGGCGGCGAAGAAAAGTTCGCGAAGCTCCTGCGCGCATTCGCCGCGAGCGTGAACGGTTTCCGTTTCGAGCAGTTCCAAACGTCGCAAAATTTGCGCCAAGTCCGTCAAGTAAAGTTTGAGGAAGCGAACGTCGCGACGCGTGAAGGCGTTCGGCGTTCGACTCTCGATATTGACGACGCCGATGACCTGCGTTAAATAAAGAACCGGCAACGTCAGCGAACTCGCCGCGTCGATGGCGCCTTCAATGTAGTTCAAGTCGTTCTTGACGTCGTCGCAAATGTAGTCTTCGCCGCTGCTTGCGACGTATCCGGTAACGCCGTTTTTCGACGGCGACGCGTACAGAACGCGCTCTTGCGCGTTGGGCGGCATTCCGATCGAAAGGAACGGCGTCAACTTTTTCGTCGGTTCGAGCAGACGCATTTCGTACACGTCGTAACGAAGCGTCGCGCGCATATGTCGTTGAATGAGGTTCTTAAGTTTGGCGACGCGTTGTTCGCGAGTAAGGGAGAGGCTGACGGCTTCGTCGAGAAGGCGGTAGAGGTCGGCGCGCGCTTCGGAGAGACCTTCGAGACGGCGGTCGTCGCGAGTCGTTTCCGTAACGTCTTGGACGTCGACGAGGAACTGTTGTTCGCCGGACGAGGACGTAAAAGGCGCCGCGATCATTTCGTAAAATCGCTTGTTTTCCTCGCCGCCGACGCCCGGGACTTCGAAAAACGTTTGCGTTCGAACGCCGCGCGTCGCGACGAAGTGAAGAGGACAATAGTCGCCGTCGGTGAAGAGCGGCTTTTTAAGCGTCGTGTAAAAATCTTTGTCGACGAGGTCTTGGGGACGCGCCGCTCCGACGAGTCGCGCGAAGGTTTCGTTGCAACAAACGATGCGACGACGCGAGTCGAGCAGAACGACCGACGAATAGAACGCGTCGAAAATTTTTACCAGATCGATGGACGCGGAGGAATTTTTAAACATAAAACGTCTCCTTGATTTACTGTCCGAGGTTCGAGCGGCGACGTTTCGAACGGCGTCAAGAGACGGCGCGACGACGAAAACGTCGCGCCGAACCGTTCGAATTCCAACTCGTGAGTCAAGCGATTATCAAACATACCCGCTCATTATAACAGCAAGAGAGGCGGGACGCAATCTTTTTTTCCGTTTTTTGGTTTTTTTTGCGTTATTTTTTCATCTTAAGCGCGTTTGACTCAAAACTGTGGGATAATTTCCGGCTTCGAACGGAAAAAAGACGTTTCCCGAGCGACGAGGCGGCGACGCGAAACGGAGCGCGAACGCGGCCGTCGGAGGCGAAAAAAAACGACGCGACCGAGAACGTCGATCGCGTCGTTTGCGAGAAAAACGATCATTCCGCGTCGCCGGTTTCCGCGTCTTCCTCGTCGTCCTCGTCGTCCGGGACGGAGTGGTCGATCAACGGATAGTAGCGGTCGAAATCGAATTCCGGGCTATTGTCGGCGTCGTGGCAAGAGTAGCAGGTCGTTTTGACCGAGGAGCCGAGACGCATTCCGGCGCGAATCGCTTCCATCGCCGCTTCGTCGTCGCCGAGTTCCGCCGCGATGTGCTTTTCGCCCGGGCCGTGGCAGTTTTCGCAACCGACGTTCATTAAGTGGGGCGTGCTTTCCGCCGTAACGAAACCGTCGACGTAGGGGAAGCGTTGCAAACCGTCCCAACCGACGACGTGGCAGCCGACGCATTCCGGGTCGAAGTCGCGCGGCGGATTCGCGACGTCGGTCAGCGACTTCCAAGCGGAAGCGTGGCGCGAGCGGAGCCAAGTTCGGTGTTCTTCTTCGTGGCAAGATTGGCATTTTTGCGAACCGACGTACTTGCCCAACTGTTCCGAACGCGGAGCGCGCGCCGGGTTCAGCCCGAGACCTTCGCGATGACCTTTGAGCGTAATCAGCGTTTTCAGTATCGACTGATAGTCTTGCATTAATAAAGCGACGTCTTCCGACGACTCGAAGCGCGAGTCGAGCGCGACGCGTTGATAGCGAATTTCGCCCGATTCGTAAAGACCGAGGACGACGGCGTACTTGCCCTTTTCGCCGACTTCGATCAGCATTCGGTCGTCGCCGAGCGACTTCGCTTCGGCCGGCGGCGCGCTCGGGGTGTCGGCGGTGAGAACGAAGTCGAAGATCGGGAATTTTTTCGCGAGCGCGTCCGTTTCCGCTTCCGTTCCGTGAACGATTAACGTCCATTTGTCGCAACCGGCTTTTTGCATTCGCGGCGCAAGCTCCTTAAGTTTCTTCTCCGGCGACTCGATTAAAAGATTTTCGTCGCGGTGGTCGAGGTCTTCCGACGGGCAAACGACCGAAACGACGCCGATTTTGAGCCCGCCGCGTTCGACGACTTTGAGCGGAAGCGCGTAAGCGTCGTGATAACCGTAAACGCCGACGTTCGCCGACGTGAAAAGGCTCGCCGAATCGGCCGCCGTCGGCGCCGTGAAGGTGAGGAGGAAGTAAGCCGGGAAGCGAAGTTCGCCCTTGCCGATTCCGATCGCGTCGTACTCCATCAAGCGAAACGCGTTCATCGCCATATCGAATTTCAGCTCTTCCTGAACGCCGAAACCGACCGTCGTTTGCCCGGCGTCGATCGCGACGACGTCCCAACCGCGCTCTTCGCGGAGGTTTTGGAGGAAGTCGCGACGACGGCTGAGCCCGCCTTTCATTCGATCCATTCCGGCGCAACCGCAGGGTTCGATGTAACCGTTCGTCAAGCCGGTGAAGACGATCGCGACTTGCGGTTTTTCCCAACCGACGAAGTACTCGCCGTTTTCCTTGATCGGGTCGTAGGGCGCGCGCTCGACGTGGTTCGACTCGGCGTTCGTCTCTTTTTTCGGTTCCGCTTCCTCCGCTTCCGGCGCGTCTTCGACCGGCGCCGCGTCGGCGACTTCCGCGTTTTCCGACGTCGCTTCCGTCTCCGGTTCGAGCGTTAATTCGAGCGTCGAAGTTTCGGTCGGCGTCGCGTCGAGACCTTGCGGCGCGTCGGCGTTTTCCGGGAGGGGCGCGACGAGCGTCGGCGCTTCCGTCGATTCGGGGAGTTGAGGCGCCGACGTCGGTTCCGTAAAACGCGGCGCGACGAAACGAGCGCCTCCCGACGCGGGCGGCGTTTGACCTAAGGAGGCGAAAGGCAAGGAGAAAAGAAGAAGCGGAACGCCGACCGCGCCGACCTTAAAACGATAATTTTTCAACATCTTTTAGTTTCCGTTGCGCTTTTTATTTTTTCGCTTTCAAACGACCGACGGCGTAACGACGTTCACGTCGAAAGGCGGCGCGTCGGCGAGAAGAACGCGGGGTTCGGGAAAATAGGCGAAAAGGGGCGTCGCTCGCGAGGAATCGTTCGAGGCGCGAACGCGCGTTCGACGCGGCGTTTCGGGACGCTTCCCTTTATCTTATTATATCAAATATTTTGATTGGATAAAATTAGGATTTTTTCCGGTTTTTCGATTTTTTTCCATTTTCGCGGAAAAAACGGGGCGAACGCCGGGCAAAAAAATTGAAAAAAAGAGCGTGTTCCATTAAAATAGGTAAAAAAAAGATGAAAAAGAAGGGAATAAACGAGAAGTTTTGATTCCGGGTTTGGTAATATTTAGTTGTTTCGTTAATCGGCGTTTTCAACAAGGCGGCAATGCGAAAATAAAGCGATCGCGTCGGAATTGACGGTTTTGCTTTTTAAGAGACCGACGCGATAAAAAACGAAAAAGTAAAAAGCGTCGGATTGATAAACTAAAAGCGTCGCGAAAAACGCAAGGTTAGGGCGAACGGCGGCGTTTGCGCGTTGTAAAGGAGACGCGACGTTTGAATCGATTACCGAGAAAAAGGAGTTTGCGAACTTTCGGCGATTTTGCGAAGACCGTCGAGAATTTTTTGACGAACGGCGTCGGCGTCGACGCGGCGAACGATTTCAACGTCGGGACGGCGGTCGGCGGCGCTCGGACGCTTCGACGCGTTTCCGCAAATTTCGTCGACGGAACGAGCTTCGACCGTCGAGAAAAAACGGGGGGCGACCAACGCGAAATAAGCGGCGAATTCTTGTAAATAAACGACTTCGGAGCCTTGCGTTCGTCGGCGAGCGCGCAAAATTTCGAGGAGCGAACGACGAAAAAACTCGCCGACGCCCCAGCCGGGCTCTTCGTCGCGAGGTTCGAGCGATCGAAGGTCGTCGAACGAAAAAACGAGATCGGCGACCGCGTCGATCGGGACGAACGTTTTGGCGCAGGGCGCTTGAAAGACGAAGCGCGCCGCCGATATGTCGTCGAGAATATTGAATTCTGTCGCGTTTGTCGGATATTCAAACGGAACGCCTCCGCCCGCGACGACGAGCCGATGAAGGAGAAAGGGAAGTTCCGGATCGCGGCGAAAAGCGCGAGCGACGTTGGTGAGCGGCCCAAGCGCGAGAATCGACGTTTCGCGAGGGTGCGACCGAACGGCGTCGCGGAGGATCGACGCCGCGGAGCGCGGAGCGAAACGGTCGACGACGGGGAGCGTATAACCGCCAAAATCGTTAAAGAACGACGAGTCGGAGGCGTTGGACGCGGCTTTGATTTTAGTGTAATCGTTCCGGTTTTTGTTTTTAGTTTCCGATTCCGCTCCGTATTCGACGCCGACGCGCGGAAGACGCGGCGGATTCAGAAAGGCGACGAGACTTTGCAAATTGCGCGCCGACGTTTCCGAGTCGACCAAACCGCCGACGGAGGTTGCGGCGACGACTTCGACGTCGGGATCGAAAAGAGCGAAAGCGACGGTTAAAGCGTCGGCGACGCCGGGGTCTGCGTCGAGCGCGATTTTTCGCATCGTGCGAACTCCTAATAAAAAAAGGGCGGGAAAACGGGCGAGCGCGGGGGCGAAGCAAGAAAAAACGCGGCGCTTTTTTCGCCGTTTGCGCTTCTCGCCCAATTTTATTTGTTAAACGGGGCGAGACGGCGAAAATGGTAAAAATGTTAGCGTCGCTAAAAAGAGGTTAAGAACGCGACGCCGAACGCAACGGCGCGGAGTCGAAAAGAGAACGAGGGAGAGCCGACGAATTTCCGAGACGTCGACGCGAAGTGGAGAAAGCGGACGGGCGAGCGTTAACGTTCCGTGTTGGCGTAAATTTCTTTCGCTTTGTCGCTCATCAAAAACGTTTGGCCGGGATCGACTTCTTTTTTCTCTTTCGATTTGCGTCCGAAAGACGAAACGAAATCGGACATACCGGATTGTTTTTTTCTTTCCGACTCGAAAACGGCGCCGTCGGACTCTTCGTCGTTCGCGTTTTCTTGTTCGTTTTCTTCGAATTCGGAAATTTTCGCGTCGCCGTCGGTTTTTTTGCCGAAAATAGCGCATCCGCTCGACGCGCCGAGAAGGCAGGAAAACAACGCGGCGACTAAAACGACGTTGCGAAAATTGCGGTTTGTGTTTAATAAGGAAAAACGTTTCATTGGGGCTCCGACGGGAAAAGGCGTGAACGGTAAAAGGAAATAAAGCGACTTTAACGGTTCTATCGGCGATTCGAACGTCGGTTAATTCTCTTTTTTCCTAAAAAAAGATATTTTCCAAAAAATTGTCAAAATTTAACGCAAGGAAAGAACGCCGACGGTCGCGGCCCTTGTATTTTTTGACGTTTGTGTTATCGTATTATCGTGCGCTATCGAGAATTGCGCGAAAGCGTCGACGTAGAAATCGAGCGTTTCGTCTACGACGATGCGGGAGCGGGCGTCGCGGAAGCGAAAACGTCGCTCGGATTGAATAATAGATCGATCAACGATTAACGTTTAGATTAGAGAATCGAATAAAAATGGGATTTTGTTCCGATTTAAAGATATTGTATTATTTAGCGTGTAAGCGAACGCGGGGCGACTCGCACGCCGAACGCCTCGAGTCCTTTTACGGAGGCCAAGCGAGCGGTTACGACGACTTTCGCAAGCGCCTTTTGACCGGGCGCAAGGAGCTGATGGAGGCGATGGAGCCTCGCGCGGGCGAAGTTTGGGTCGATATGGGGGGCGGCACCGGCGCGAATTTGGAGTTCCTCGGCGATAATTTAGCGAAGTTGGAGAAACTTTATCTCGTCGACTTGACCGAATCGATGCTGAAAATCGCCGACAAACGAATCGAACGCAACGGTTGGACGAACGTCGAGACGCGGCAAGCGGACGCGACGAC
This sequence comes from Thermoguttaceae bacterium, assembly GCA_017435375.1. Lineage (GTDB taxonomy): Bacteria > Planctomycetota > Planctomycetia > Pirellulales > Thermoguttaceae > RUG369. The sequence continues at coordinate 1,327 of JAFSFF010000386.1, read as the reverse complement.
GTGGCGCCCGGAATGCGGAAGCGTCGACGCGATTTGTTTTTCGTATTCGTTGACGATGATTCCGGACTGGTTCGCCGCCGTCGACCGAGCGTACGAGGCGTTGAAACCGGGCGGAACGATCGGCGTCGTCGACTTTTACATCGCGCGCAAATTCCCGAGCGAAGGGCGGGCGAAGCAAAGTTTCTCAACGCGTTCCTTTTGGCCGGTTTGGTTTTCGTGCGACAACCTGTTTTTGTCGAGCGACCATCTGCCGTATTTGTCGCAAAAATTCGAGGAAGTTCGCCTGATCGAGCGCGCCGACCGAATGCCGTACTGCCCGGTCTTTTGGAAAAAGATGCCGCGTTATATTTTTATCGGGCGCAAACCGCTCGACGCGAAGTAATATTCGAGGCGGCGCGACGTCGAACGACGAACGCTTAAACGCCGATTTTTAAAGGAGATCTCAATGAAACGAACGATATTGACGGCGGCGCTAACGATTGTCGCGGCGACGCTTGGAACGGTCGCGGTTTGGGCGCAAGAAACGACGCTCTGTCGAGCCGCCGTATACAACGGGCCCGGCGCGAGTCCGACGTGCGCCAACGCGTCGTTGGAAATCTTGGCCGCCGCGCCGAATTTCGAGGCGAAGTTTATTTCCGCCGAAGAGATCCAAACCGGAAAATTGCGGGACTTCGACGTCGTTCTTTTTCCGGGCGGCTCCGGAAACGGCGAGTCGCGGGCGATCGGCGACGCCGGGTGGCGGGAGTTGCGCGCCTTTTTGAACGACGGCGGCGGGTACCTCGGAACGTGCGCCGGGGCGTATATGGGGCTCGTCAACTTGAGCCGCGACGCCGGGCGGCTGATCGACGCGAAGTTGCAAGAGGGGAACTGGGAACGCGGCGAAGCGATTCTTGAAATCGAGCTAACCGACGAAGGAAAAAGGGTTTGCGGCGACCGATCCGGTCGGCTGACGATCGCGTATCAAAACGGCCCGGTGATGCTTCCGGCGAAATACGAGCCGTTGCCGGAGTACGACGTCTTGGCGTATTTCCGAACGGAAGTCGCCGAAAACGATTCGCCCAAGGGCGTCCAAATCGACTCGCCGGCGATTATCGCCGCGCCGTATGGGAAGGGGCGCGTTATCCTGTGTAGTCCGCACCCGGAACTGACGCCGTCGCTGAACGAGTTTGTGCCGAGGTTGACGCGTTTCGCCGCCGGGAAAGAAGGGAAAACGGAATGAAAACGGCGTTGTAACCCGACGTTTGACAAGGCTTAAGAAAGCGTCGAACGTCGGAAAAGAAACGCGTTGAAAACGAAAAACGCTCGTCGATTTTGCGTCGACGAGCGT
>JAFSFF010000385.1 GCA_017435375.1 Thermoguttaceae bacterium | reverse complement strand
TGAATCCGGAAACGTCGGAGTTCGCGTCGATTCAACTCGAAGCGATCGGCCCGCGCAACGAAAAGGTTCTCGACGCGATTCGCAAAGGGATGGAGAGCCCCGACCCGGCGGTTCGTTTCAACTCGGCGATCGCGTCCGCTTATTTCAACGAGCGTCCCGACCGCCAAAAAACGGCGCGCATTTTAGCCGAGTTCGCCGCGACCGACGCGGAACGGCGCCCGGCCGCGCTCGCGACCCTCGGCGTCTGTATGAAAACGTCGTTCGACGTCGACGCGGAGTTGCGCAAACTCCTCGCCGCGCCGGAAAACGAAACGCGGTACGGAGCGTTTCGCGCTCTTTGGACGCGGAACCCGGCCGACTATATGATTCAGGGCGAAAATTTAGGAAACCAATTCGCTTATCACTCGCTCAACTGCGGAGGAACGCCGTTCGCGCACGTCGCGATGAGCGACCGCCCGGAAATCGTCCTTTTCAACGCCGACCAAATTTTCCTGCAGGGCGAAATTTACATCGAAGCGAACCCGCGCTTGACGATTCGAACCGACGGCGACGAAATCGTCGTCAAGAAATACGAAACGTCCGACGGCGTCAACGAACAGCGCCGCGTCGGCTTTAAAGTCGACGAAACGATTCGCGCCATCGTCGAAATCGGCGGTTCCTACTCCGACGTCGTTTCGTTCCTGACGCAAGCGAAGAGCGCCGGTCTCTTGAAGTCGATCGGCTCCGACGGAACCGCGACCGCCTGCGCGTTCGGTATCGACGCGCTCCCGGGCGCCAAAAACACTCGCTTCAAGCGCGTCCGCGACGTCGAGGAAATCGCCCGCCGCGAAGAAGCTCGCGAAGCCGCCGAACGCGCCGCTAAGGAAGAGAAAAAGTCGGTTTGGTCGCGAATGAATCCGGCCTCCTGGTTCGGAAACGACGAAGAGAAAACGGCTTCCGACGACGACTTCAATTTCGACGAATTCGACGCCGCCAACGGCGAAGAAACCGGCTCCGCCGCGCCGTCCGACGCCGAAGAGTTCGACGCGGAAACCGAAACCGCCGACGCCGCGCTCAAGAACGACGAGTTCGCCGTCGACGAAGAGGAAGCGGAGGAATAACCGCCGTTCGTCAAGAAACGTCAAAAGCCCGACGCGCCAAACGTCGGGCTTTTCTTTTTTAACGCAATTTCAACGACGGCGAAACGCCGCCGCCGTCGTTTTCAATCTTCGTTTCGTTTTTCTATAAAGCGTCAAACGGAAACGCGTTCCAGCAGTTCCAACAACTCCGGCGCGACCGCCTTACGAGCGGCGCCGCCGCGACTTTTTTTCGAAGAGGCGTCAAACGGAAACGCGTTCCAGCAGTTCCAACAACTCCGGCGCGACCGCCTTATGCGCGGCGACCGCCTCTTCGAGCGGCGTCAACGCCAACTTGCCGGCAATCTCGCCGACCATCTTTCCGGTTTCGCCCAAGTGCAACGCGTCGACGGCGAAGCGTCCGAGCCGCGTCGCCAAAATGCGATCCAACGGAACCGGCGTCCCGCCGCGCATCACGTGTCCGAGAACGACCGCCCGCATTTCGTAAGGCGCGCCCGCTTGTTTCAGCGCTTCCATCGTCTTGTAAGCGCCGCCGTACTCGTCTCCTTCGGCGACGATCATAATCGTCGAACGTTTCCCCAACGCTTTGAAACGCTTCAATTTCTCGACGATCGTTTCGATCGACGTATGCGTCTCCGGAATCGTCGCCAACTCGCAGCCGCCGGCAATCGCGATCGCGGTCGCCAAGTCGCCGCAGTCGCGCCCCATCACCTCGACGAGAAACATCATGTCGTGACTCCCGGCGGTGTCGCGGAGCTTGTCGACCGCGTCGACGCCGGTTTTGACGGCGGTCGCGAAACCGATCGTGTAATCGGTTCCAAGCAAATCGTTGTCGATGGTGCCGGGAATCCCGATCACTTGCCCCTCTTCCCAACGCTTGGCGATTTCGAGCGCGCCGGTCAACGTTCCGTTCCCGCCGATGGCGACGAGAGCGCCGAAACGGTAACGCCGCAGGTTTTCGACGACTTGCCGAATTCCTTCCTCGGTTCGCATTTCGTCGCAACGGCTGCTGTTGAAACTGGCGCCCCCTTTGCTCGTCCAACCGGAAACTTCGCGGACGTCGACGGCGCGGTCGGTTCCGCCCCAAAATTCGCCGTTCAAAAGCCCTTGGTATCCGCGTCGAATCCCGACGATTTTATCGCCGTACTGGTCGCCGGCCCGCACGATGGCGCGCAAACACGGATTCATCCCCGGCGCGTCGCCGCCGCTGCACAAAACGCCAATTTTCATCGCTTCATTTTCTCCGTTTTATCTAAATCCGCTTTTCGACGTAATCGCCGTCGTCGAGCGTCGCGTTTCGACTCGGCGCGCCTCGTTCGGGCCGCCTATTTTCTTCGATTGTAACGATTAAAGCGGCGTCGTCAACCCGTCGGACGATTTTCCCAAGGCAAAAAAAACGCGCCGCCCGACGGTTCTTCCGCCAAGTCGACGCATTCTCCCCATTTTAGCAAACGCGGCGAGCCCCGCTCGCGTTCTCTTCGCGTCAAAACGCAAAAATCGAAACGACGATCGCCAACGCCGTCGCCAGCGCGATCAAAACCAACGCGAACGCCAAAAACGCAAAAATCCCGAGCGCGCCCAACGCCGTCCCGAAACGTCCCGCGCAAACGAGCGCCGCGATAAACGCCGCGAGCGCCGCGACAACCGGCCCCGCCGTTATCAGCCCGATAACGAAAACGAGTCCGATAATTTGCCAATTTCGCCCGCTCAACGCGCCGTCGTTCGGAAGCGGTCGCGACTCCGGCGTCGGAAACGGAAACCGCCCGCCGTCGCCGACCGGGAAGCGTCGCTCGTAATCGCCGCGCCCCCAACGTTTTCCGCCGCGCCGTCCGTTGCGCGTTAAAAGGTAAAAGAGCAAAAGCCCGACGCCGAGCGGCGTTCCCAACGTCAACGCGCCCAACAGCCCGAAAATCGGCCCGACGACCAACTCGATCGGCTCGCCGTCAAGGGACGCGCCGTCGAACAGTTCGTCAAACGCGTTCGAAATTTTCTTTTCGGTCGTTTCCGCTCTTTTCTCCGCCTCCTCCGCCTTCCCGAGAAGCGCGTCGAGCCGACGGCGAACCGCGCCCCCCGCGTCCGCGTCGGTCGACTCGTAATAGCGCGCCAAATCTTGCAAATCGTTTAAGTTCCGTTCGAACGCCTCGTCCTCTTCGGCGATTTGGGCAAGGGGCGCGAGCGCGGCGGTCTCCTCCAAGAGCGCGAACGTCTCCGGCCAACCGGCGTTCGACTCGGCGAGCCCTTGCGTCGACGCCCGCAACGCGTCGAGCGTCGGTCGCCAACTCGCTTTGCGCGCCGTTTCTTGAAACTTCTTAAACTCTTTAACGCGGTCTTTTCCGAGCGTTTCGGCCAACTCGACGAGTTCCGCCGCCGCGTCGTTCGTCGCCGCGAACGCGACGTCGACCGCTCCGGCGTCGAGCGCGATTTGAATCTCGCGGTTCGCCGCGTCGACGATTTTCTTCCCTTGCGACTCGAAAAGCCGTTTCGCGACCGGCGCGTCGTCCGGAACCGTTTTCGGGTCGAACGTCGGCAACGCCGGTATCCCCGCCGCTTCTCGCGTCGTCTTCTTTTCGCCGTCTCGCCCGTTTTCTCCGTTTTCGGCGACCGCGTTTTCTTCGCTCGTTTCGCTGTTTTCCGAGTTTTCGCCGGTTTCGGCGCCCCCGACAAGCGTTTCGAACGCGCTTTCCTCCTCCTCTTCCAACGCTAAAATTTCTTCCGGCGAAATCGCGTCGAGCGGACGGTCGGCGTCGGACGCGGCGTCCTCGGTCAGCGCTCGCAACCGATCGGCGACCGCGACCGCTTCGACGGAACCGCCCTCCGCGTTCAACTCCTCGACGGCGGCGCCGAGCGTCTCTTCGCTCTCCAATCGCCGCGCCCAACGGGCCCGTTCGCTTTCGGCCCGCTCGATTTCGGCGTCGAAACGCTCGCTCAACTTGCGCAGCGCCGCCCGTTCGCGCTCGACTTCGAGCCATTCGCGCTGTTTCGCGAACGCTTTCGCCGCTTCCGGACGCTCGTTCGACTTCGGCGAAAGGGAGCCGTTTTTCATTTCCTCGACCAACGCGGCGCGCTCGTCGGCGTCGAATCGGAAAAAGGCGCGTCGAAACTCGCTCCGCAAGCGTCGCGCTTCGCTTTCTCGTTTCGTCGCCAGCGCGTCGATTCGAGCCCGTTCGTTTCGCGCCGACGCCAACGCGTCCTCCAGCGCCGTCAGTCGAGCCCGAGTCGAACTCGGCGACGTCGGTTCGCCCTCCGAAACGCTCGCGACGCGCCAAACGACGAACGCGACGCCCAAGAGCGCGACCGCTCCGACCAACGCCCAAAGCGCCCAAAGCGCCCGTTTTTTCCTTTGTTTCGCGTCTTGTCCGTCGTTTCTCGCGTTCGCATATTCGTCGTTCATCGTCGTTTCGCCGTTTTTTTATCTTGTTTCTTCGTCGTTGTTTAATCGTCCCGCGTTTCCGTTTCGAGCAAGCCGCGCAACCGCTTCGGAATCGCCCGCAACGCGTCGCGCCACTTCGCCGCCCGACGGACGAACGTCCGCCGTTTGTCGAGCAGCCGCCGGTCGAGAATCGTTCGGAGCCAGCTCGCCGCCTCCGCGTCGGTCGTTCCGCGAAACGTTTCCGCCTTTTGATAAACGACCCAAAGGAGTTCGCTCAACGCGTCCGACGCGTCCTCGACGAGCGTCAAATAGCCGCCGTCGTCCGAAAATTCGCCGAGCGTTCGAGCGACGCGCGCCCGAAAAAGCGTCTCGGCGACGCG
>JAFSFF010000384.1 GCA_017435375.1 Thermoguttaceae bacterium | reverse complement strand
GTTAGAGTCCCGGACTGTCGATCCGGTGGTTGCGGGTTCGAGTCCCGTCGACGTCGCTCAAAAGCCGCGAGACTGTTAAGGTTTCGCGGTTTTTTTGTTTCTTGGCGGCGGGAGGCAAAGGGAAAACGAGAAGGGCGAAAGGCGGCGCGTTGGAATTCCTTCCCTTGAAGTCGGCGGCGACTCGAAACGGGAAGCGTTGGCGGGCGGCGAAGGCTTTTTTCGAGCGGCGAAAATTTTTGGAAAAAATGAGAAAACGCCCCTTGCGGAAATTGGGATTTCGGTTAAAATGTTCGTTGTAACGTTGATTGAGACGTTACGGTAGGCGTCGTAGCTCAATTGGTTAGAGTCCCGGACTGTCGATCCGGTGGTTGCGGGTTCGAGTCCCGTCGACGTCGCTCAAAAGCCGCGAGACCGTTAAGGTTTCGCGGCTTTTTTGTTTCTTGTCTCTTTGGGGCTTTTTTCTTATCTTTTTAGCGCGATTCTCGGCGGCGTCTTTCGGATTCTAAGCGAGCGGTTTTTTTAGAGCGTTCGCCGAGGAAGCGCGGCGGCGTTGACGTCGTTAAAGTCGTTTTGTTTTCTTTCTTTTCCCGAAAAAAGACATAAAAACGGCGTTTTGCGGCGACGGCGTAAAATGCGACGGTCGCAACGATTTTGGCGGCGGCGCGTAAAGCGGGAAAAAGACGCGTCGGACGGGCCCGCGCCCTTGAAAAGCGCCGTCGTTCGTTATATAATAGGGAAAATTTCGGCGTCGGCGAGCGTTGACGAGCGCGTCGGCGAGAAGTTGGGTAAAACGCGAAGATTTTGAGGTCGGCGGGCGACGGTTTTGGCGTCGACGCGGCCTCTCTTATTAATATTAACGAAGGAAAAAACGAAGTGAGCGAAGCGCAAAACGAAAAAAAATTGCCGACGTCGCTGGTGCGGGCCCGGTTGGCCGCGAGAACGATCCTCGACAACAAAGGAAGCGACGTTAAAATCCTCGACCTGCGGGAAGTAACGCAAATGTGCGACTTTTTCGTCGTCGCTTCGGGCGTCAGCCGTCGCCAACTTCACGCGATGAGCGAAGAAATCGACGACGTCTTCGAAAAACAGCTCGGCGACAAGCGTCGCCATCTCGAAGGGTACGGCGAAAGTCGTTGGATCGTCCTCGATTACGGCGACGTTCTCGTTCACCTTTTCGAGCCCGAAACCCGCGAGTTTTACGCCTTGGAAGACCTTTGGGGGAAGGGGAAAGACGTCCCGCTCGAAGCGGCGCCCGGCGAAGTCGACGTTCCGCCCGCCGAGTCGAAAGTCGTTTACTCCGACGAATTGGGCGGCGGGAAAACGAAATAAGGCGAATTGCGCAGTTTAGACAAAAGACGCGGCGGCGAAAGTCGGGCGTCGGCGCGGTTGGCGGCGAGCGTTTCGGTCGGAACGAAAACGACGGTCGGATAAAACGGACGCTTTAGGTAAGACGCGACGACGGCAAGAAAACGAAAAAAAAGTTGAAATAGCGAAAATAGCGAAGAGAGATAAAATGAACGTGTTGAAAATCATCGCGGAACGGTTCGGCAAGGCGCTCGAAACGATCGGCGTCGAGCCGAGCCCGTATTTGGAACTGATTCGTCCGAGTCAAGACGCGAAATTCGGCGACTTCCAAGCGAACCTCGCGATGCCGCTCGGGAAGAAATTGGGGAAAGCGCCGCGCGACGTCGCCGCCGAACTCGTCGCGAACCTCGATTGGAGCGATTGGTTCGAAGAGCCGGAAATCGCCGGGCCGGGCTTCATTAATCTCAAAGTGAAATCGGAGCGTTTGGCCGAAACGTTGCAAAAAGCGGCGACCGACGAACGTCTCGGCGTCGAAAAAACGGCGTCGCCGCGCCGCGTCGTTCTCGACTATTCGGCGCCGAACGTCGCGAAACCGCTGCACGTCGGGCACATCCGTTCGACGATGATCGGGAACTCGCTCGCCCGCGTTCACCGCTTCCTCGGACACGACGTGATCGCCGACAATCACCTCGGCGACTGGGGGACGCAGTTCGGGATGATCATTTACGGCTTCCGCAACTTCCTCGATCGCGCCGCTTACGACGCCGACCCGGTGAACGAACTCGCGCGGCTTTACCGCCTGACGCGCCAACTCGTCGACTACCGCGGGGCGAAAAAAGAGCTGCCGACCGCCGAAACGCTCCTCGACGCGGCGAAAAAATCGGTCGCCGACCAAGCCGCGAAGGTCGCCGAAGCGAAGGCCGCCGCCGACGCCGACGGGACGAAGGAAGCGAAGGACGCGCTGAAAAAAGCGAACAAAGAGCGCGACCGCTTGGCGAAGTTGCTCGACGCCGCGCAAGAAAAATACGACTCCGTCGTCGGCAAGATCGCCGGCGTCGAAGGGAATCCGGAAATCGCGAAACTCGCCGAGGGGCGCGAAGACGTTGGCGAAGCGGTCTTGGCCGAAACGTCGAAACTCCACCACGGCGACGAGGAAAACCTCGCGCTTTGGAAGGAGTTTATGCCGCGTTGCATCGCCGAAGTCGACAAAATTTACGACCGCCTCCAAGTGCAATTCGACGAAACGCTCGGCGAAAGTTTCTACAACGACCGCTTGGCCCCGCTCGTCGACCGCCTGAAGCAAATGGGCGTCGCTCGCGAAACGGACGGCGCGATCGGCGTTTTCCTCGCCGGAGACGACGTCCCGATGTTGATCCAAAAGCGCGACGGCGGTTTCCTTTACGCGACGACCGACTTGGCGACGCTCGAATATCGTCGCGATAAATTCGCGCCGGACGCGATTCTTTACGTCGTCGACTTCCGCCAATCGCGCCACTTCGAACAGCTCTTCGCCGCCGCCGATTTCATCGGAATGGGGAACGTCGAGCTGACGCACGTCAAGTTCGGGACGGTTCTCGGCGACGACGGGCGCCCGTTCAAGACGCGGGTCGGCGACGCGGTCGGTTTGAAGTCGCTCCTCGACGAAGCGGAAGCCCGCGCTCTCGCCGTTTTAGAAGCGAACGACGCGAACCGTCCGGAAGCGGAGCGACTCTCGGACGACGAAAAGCGCGAAACGGCGCGACGCGTCGGGATCGGCGCCCTCGTTTACGCCGACCTTTCGCAAAACCGCGAAAGCGATTACGTTTTCAGTTACGATAAAATGCTCGCGATGAACGGCAACACGGCGACGTATATGCAGTACGCTTACGCTCGCGTCCGTTCGATTTTCGCTCGCGGCGGCGTCGACGTCGAAGCGTTGCGGAAGGAGTTCGCCGACGGAACGCGAACGCTCGTTCTCGCCGCGCCGGAAGAACGGGCCCTCGCGCTCGAACTCTCGAAGTTCGAAGGCGCGCTCGAAAACGTCCTCCGCGACTACCGCCCGAACCAGTTGACGACGTATCTTTACGAACTCGCCAACCGTTACTCGGCGTTCTTCGAAAAATGTCCGGTTTTGAAAGCGGACGACGAAAACGTCAAGGCGAACCGCTTGCTCCTCTGCGACCTGACCGCGCGGACGATTCGCAAGGGGCTCGAATTGCTCGGGATTCAAACGGTCGAACGTATGTAAAGTTTGACGGTCGAACCGTTTTTGACGGCGCGGGAAACGCCGCTCGGCTTTTCGTTTTTTGAGCGGGAAGCGGGGCGGCGTCGACGGCGTTTGTCATTAATATTAATTAAGGGCGAAATCGCGGTCGGTCGGCGGCGGTTTCGGTCGATTCGTTTTTTTCCGACGCGTCGTTGGAGCGCGTCAAGATTTTTTGATTTCGGTTTGATAAAGGAAACGATTCGATGAAAAAGATTTTTGCGTTTTTATTCGCGGCGGTCGTCGCGGCGACGAGCGTTTCGGCTCTTCGCGCTCAAGAACCGGTCGACGTGAAGCCGACCGTCGACGCCGGGTACGCTTGGTTCGACGCGACGCAATGGCCGGTCGAAAACAAGTGTTGGAACGACGTCGACCGTTATTTCGCGCGCTTCCCGGCCCGCGCCAAGGGGCAAGTTACCGGCGCCGTTTGGAATTTGTCGCAACATTCGGCGGGCGAAGTCGTCCGTTTCCGCACCGACGCGACCGAAATCAAGGTTCGTTACAACCTCTATTCCGACGGTCTCGCGATGCCGCACATGCCGGCGACCGGCGTTTCCGGGCTCGACCTTTACGCGTTCGACGACGTTTCGAAACGTTGGCTTTGGGTCTCCTGCACGAAGCCGTCGAAAAAGGAAGCGATGGAAACCTGGATTTCCGGAATGGAAGCTAAAGAACGCGATTACTTGGTTTACCTCCCGCTTTACAACGGCGTCGACGCGCTCTCGATCGGCGTTCCGGAAGGCGCGAAATTTACCGCTCTTTCGCCGCGAACCGACAAAAAGCCGATCGTTTATTACGGCACCTCGATCGCGCACGGCGGTTGCGCGTCGCGCCCGGGGATGGCGTACACGGCGATTTTGAGCCGCCGCATCGATTATCCGATCGTCAACCTCGGCTTCTCCGGCTCGGCGCGAATGGAACCGGCGATCGCGGAGCTGATGGCGGAAGTCGACGCGGAAGTTTACGTCGTCGACGCGTTGCCGAACATGACGCCGGAACTCGTCGCCGAACGCGCGCTTCCGTTTTTGAAGAT
>JAFSFF010000383.1 GCA_017435375.1 Thermoguttaceae bacterium | reverse complement strand
CGACCTTGTCGATCGGCTCTTGCGACAGACGGTCGAGCGATTTTTTGTAGCGAGCGCCGAGGAAGCCGCCCCAACCGACGTCGTTCGACGCGGCGAAGACGAGCTTTTCGCCGCCGAACGCGCCGGTTTTTGGAACGAACGGAACGGACGACGCGCCGTCGGCGAAGAGGAGGTCGGGACGAACCGCCGACAGAAGAGCGGTCGCGAGGAGGAACGTTCTGCGCGTAAGTTGCATTAAAACAATCCTTTATAAAAACGGAAAGGAAAGGCGACGGCGCGAAACGCTCCCAAACGGAACGAACGGCGCGTCGGAATAAAACGGGAAAAAGGAAAGCGGCGGCGAGCGAAGCGTCGCGCTTTGATTATTTTTTAAACGTTGCGAAAATTGTCGTTTTCAAACGGCGTTTCGACGGCGTTGGAAGAGCGTCGCGGCTCGGCGGCGCCGTCAGTCGCGGTAAATCGCCAAATGACGGTAGTAAACTTCGAGGCAAAGGATCGACAGCGTCGTAACGTAAAGCCGTCCGCCGCCGAAGTTGTACTCGTCGTATTTCGGGTTCCAACTCCCGGCTTCCTTCGACGTTTTCGGCTCTTGCCGTTTGGGGAGTTCCGCGCTCAACGCCGCGTTCCAACGTCGCCAATATTTGTCGTAAGGGCCGAGATGCTTCAGCGCCATCGACGTCGAATACCAACCGTAAACGTTGCTGTAAAACGCTTTCTCCTCTTCGGCGGTTTGCGGGAAACGGACTAAAAACTCCGGAAGCGTCAACGTTTGCGCGCCCCGTTCGAGCGCCGGATTGTTCCGCTCCCAACCGAGGTATTCGCGACAAAGAAGGCCGGTCGCCGTCATCGACGGTCGCTTGTTCACGTCGCTAATTTGACCGCGTTTGTCGACTTCGTAAACGTACCCGGCGCCGTCGTCGTATTGAACGGAGTCCAAAAAGCTCGAAATTCGGTCGAAATGCGATTGCGGAACGTCGATTTTCGCCGCTTGCGCCGTTTTTAGCGCCATTAAACACCATCCGGTAACGGAAAGGTCGGAGCCGACGCCGGGCGCGTACTTCCAACCGCCGAGTTTCGGATGCTGATTTTCGAGCAAAAAGTCGACCGCCTTCTTCGCTTTGCGACGGAGCGAAACGTTCGCGCCCTTTTCCATCGCGAGGAGTTCGCAGATTCCGATCGTGCAAACGGCGTGCGTGTAAAAAAGGCTCTCCGCCGTAACGCCGTCGGGGGTGAAGCAGCCGTCGTCGCGCTGTTGTTTGAGAAGCCAAATCCAACCGCGGCGGACGTTTGCGGCGTACTCGCCGTCGGTTCGAGCGACGCCGTCCCCTTGGAACGCGAGGAGCGCGAGACCCGTCGCGGCGACCGGATTGTCCGGCATACTCGGCGAAACGCCGTCGGAGTAGGGGCCCTGCAAGCTCCAAGACCCGTCGCGGCGCTGTTGTTTTGCGAGCCAAGCGAGACCGTCGGCGACCGCGTCTTGAGTACGTCGGTTCCCGCCGTATTTCGCGATCAAGTCGTTTTTCGTCCCGGGGTCGACGCGACCGGAGAGGGCGTCGGTCATTTCGATGCGCGACTGTTCGAAAAAGGGCGCGTCGACGTTCGGGACGAACGGCAATTCCTTCTCTTCAAAGACGATAGCGTCTTCAATTTTGAGTTCTTGCGGAACGTCGAGCGCGTACTCCTCCGCTTCGTTCGGGTTGAGGTTTCCCTCGTCTTCGGTGAAGAAGTCGAGCTGGTCGCCGATTTCGGTCGAGAAGATCGCCTCGACGACCGGGCGACGCGGCGCCGGGAAGAAAATCAGCGCGAGGATAATCGCCAACCCGACGTGCAGCGCGACGCTGAAGAGCCAAGACGAAACCCGCCAACCGGTCGGAACGTTCCCAACTGACTCGGACGGAAGACGCGTTTTGTCGTCGTCGGAATCGGTTCCGCGCGAACGGTCGAGCGAACGGAACGCTTCGGGGGACGTCGGCGTCGGGAGCGGAACGCGTCGCGGCGGCGCTTGCGGACGGTCGAACGGAGGCGGCGGGGGCGGAGTCGGCATTGCGGCGGCGGTTGAAAAGGGGAAAAGCGGAAACGCCGTTCGTTTCGAACGGTCGCGGCGGGCGAAACCGGTCGAAACGGCGAGTCGAGCGGGGGGTTTGAAACGACGAAGGCGATTAAAGCGGTTAAAGCGATTTTAGCGAGCGCCGAGTTCGCGGCTGCGCGCCGTCGCGCGGTCGACCGCTTCGATCAGCGCGGAGCGGAATCCCCGTTCTTCGAGCGCGGCGACTCCGGCGATCGTCGTTCCGGCGGGGCTGGTAACGGCGTCTTTCAGCTCGCCCGGATGTTTGCGGGTTTGGAGGAACATTTCGGCGCCCCCTTTGAGCGTTTGCGCGGCGAGTTCGAGCGCGATCGGACGGGGAAGACCGGCCTTCACTCCGCCGTCGGCGAGCGCTTCCAACGCGAGGTAAACGAACGCCGGGCCGGAACCGGACAGCCCGGTAACCGCGTCGAGCTGGCTTTCGGCGAGTTCAAACGCGGAGCCGACCGAGCGGAGCAACTCGCCGACGACGGCGCCGTCCTCCGGCGTCGCGTTTTGCGAACGAGCGAACCCGGAAGCGCCCGCGCCGACAAGTGCCGGAGTGTTCGGCATTACCCGAACAAGCCGAATTTCCGGAAAGAGCGCCGACTCAAAGTAAGAAATCGGGAGCCCGGCGGCGATCGAAACGAGGAGCTTGCTCGACGGCGCGTCGGAAAGCGCGGCGCGAACCGGGGCGAGCGCGGCGCTCATATACTGCGGTTTGACGGCGAAAAAGACGACGTCGGCCTTGGCGACCGTCTCGGCGGCGTCGGCGCAAACGGTCGCGCCGGTCGTCGACGCGAACCGGGCGGCGGCGTCGGGGGAAACGTCGAATCCGAAAAGACGCTCCGCCGAAACGAGTCCGGCGCGGAGGAAACCGGAGGCGAGCGCGGTCGCCATTTGACCCAAACCGATGAAACCGATGTTGCCGATGTTACACGCTGTTGTCATTATTACTATAGGGGCCGTTCGAGCGGCTCGAAAAGGGACGCGGCGGCGAGCGAAGCGTCCGGGGTTGCGACGGCGGGGAAGGAAAGGAGACGACGACGGCGCGACGGCGGCGAAAAAGGGCCCCGTCGACGACCGAATCGGCGGCGCTCGGGGACGAACGGGACGCTCCGGCGCCGTCGAGCGAACGTTTTTCGACTTTTTTCGCCGGAAACGCCGGGAAATCGCGCGTCCGGGGGCGGTTCTCCCGCTCGGGG
>JAFSFF010000382.1 GCA_017435375.1 Thermoguttaceae bacterium | reverse complement strand
GTCTGTCCGACCTTTTGGTTTTGGTCGTGATCGCGGATAATCGGGACGTTTTGCGGGCGCTCCTCCAAGCCGTCGACGTCGAAAACGACCGGAAGGGGCCAAACGTCCGGGTTCATTCGGAGCAAGCCGCCGGAATACGCCGGATCGAAAAGAATCGTCGGGATTTTTTCGGTCGGCTCGACGGGCGGGTCGACGGAAGCGGCGGGGAGCGTCAAGTTCGAAACGCTCGCGGCGAGGTTCGCGGTTCGGTTCATTGCGGGACGGTTCCTTGCGGTTCGAGGTTGGCGGCGGGTTCCGGCTCCGACTCCGACGTCGGCGGCTGAAGTTCGGCGGGCGCGACGGTCGAAATCGCGCCGGTCGTCGAAAGACCGAGCCCGGACGATTCGAGGGACGCGGCGAGGTTTTCGAGTTCGCGTTTCCGTTGCGCCGCCAAGTCGTCGTAATCTTCGCCGCGACGCGCCGCGATCTGCTCGAGGGTGATCGTTCCGTTGCGGAGTTCGATTTCGTCCGCTTCCGCGTCGGCTTTGCGGTCGATCGAACGCGGCTCCGGAAAGAGCCAACGCCGCGCGACGTTCTCCGGCGCTCCGGTCAGCGTTAGAAGCTCGTCCGCGACCGGGTCGAGAACGGCGAACTCCGTCAGCCAGTCGTTGAAAACGACGTCGAGGAAGTCGGCGGCGATCTTCTTTTGGCGGACGCGAACGATCGTCGCGTCGATTTGCTCGTCCATCTTCGCCGACGAAAAGTTGTAACTCGAGTGGTCGTTGTTGATCTTGCCGCAACCGACGCCGAGCGCCGCGCCGACGTCTCCGGCGAGAAGCCGTTTGAACGCGTCGAAGCCGGTCGTCGGGTGTTTCGCGTCGCCGAACGTCGGCGCCATTCCGAGCGGAGCGACGAACGCGCCGTCCGGAAGCGCTTTCGATTCCCCGGCTTTCGGGATTTTGAGCGCGCCCGCTTCGGCGTAAGCGGCGCTTAAAACGGTCGGGTTGTCGGTGTGCAAAATAACCGAAAACTTCGCCGCGTTCTTGACCGCTTGGATTTCGAGCGACCGCAAAATTTTCAGTTCGCGAATCAAGTTGAGCGCGCTTTGCGACTCCGGAACGCCGCGCCGCTGTTGCGGAAGCGCCCGGTGGAACGTGTGAACGATTTCGTCGGCGGGAACGAACTCCCATTCGAGCGTTTCAAGGAACGGGTTCAAGTTTTCACGTTGGACGTAATACCCGACCGGCGTCGCGGCGTCGTCCGGGCGGTCGTATCGAACGCCGTCGTTGACGAGCGGGTCGAACGCGAAACCGGGCGGATCGCAAATTCGCTCCGGGCGGATCGCGGCGTAATCGAACCCTTCGACGGTCGCCCGAGACGGGATTTTGCGGAAAAACGTCTCGCCGTGATAAAGCGTCTCCATCGCGACGAGCCGAATCTTTTCGAGAAGCCCGATCGCGTCGGCGAAACGCCCGAAACACTTTTCGAGGTATTGCGACTTCGCCGTCGCGTCGGCGTATCGAGCGGCGACGAAGGGCGAAAACGGGCCGTCGATTTTCAGCGCGGGCCCCGCCCCGGCGACGAGCGCGGCGATCTTTTGACAAGCGCCGAAAAAGAGCGCGTCGTTCAAAAACTCCATTTGCGCCCGAGCTTGCGCGACTTCCCGCGTTTGCCGGTCGAAGGTGAGCGTCGCCGGTTCGTTGACCGCGTCGGCGTAATAGTCCGCCGTCCGTTCGTTCGTCGCGGTCGAGTCGAGCGCGGCGCGACCGAGCCGGAAACGGCGGAAAATCGGCGGAACGAATCCCGACGCGAGGCGCGAAAAACGGGTCGACTTCATCGGCGCAAGCTCCGGTCGTTCGGGTCGAAGAACGCGAACGGGTTATAATTTTGCGCGGCTTTAAGACGCTCCGCTTCCAGCTTTTCTTTCGGCGAGCGAAATTGAATCGAGACGCCGGCGCTCGAAACGCTCGCGACGTCTTCCGGTTTCAAGCCGTTTAACAAGGATTGGGCCGCGTCGGTCGACGCGGGGTAGTTCGGGCGGGGGTTCGTCATAGGGTCGTCCATTTGATTTCCAGCGGTCGCGGGCGTCCGATCGTCGATTCGACTCCGACGTAATGCGCGAGCGCGCGGCAAGCGGAGTCCGTGTCGAGGAACTCGTTGTCGGCGGCGCGCGGCTTCTTAAAGTTCCAAATTTTATAAAGTTGGCCCGATATTTTCTTCTCGCTCTTAACTTCCTCCGAACATTGCTGTTCGGCGAACATCGACAAATATTCCGGGTCGTCGCCGTCGAAAAGGCTCGACGCGCCGGGCCGGTTCGTCGGGAGCCGCCAAGCCTCGTCGCGCCGCGTCTTGTACGTGTTCGCGTCGTAAAGGAGGCAAGCCGGAACCGCCGGGCTTCCGTCGAGTTCGCGACGCCGCGACGTCGGGTTCTCGATCCAGTCGCAAGTCGACGCCGAGAACGCGCCGCGCCGCCACTCGCCCGGCTTCAAGTCGTAAAAACGCAACAGTCGCGACTTCGCCGCGTCGCCGTACGTCGGGAGCGCTCGACCGTAAAAGCGACCGTCGTCGAGCCGATGGAACGTCGAAACCGCGTCCCAAACCGCCGGGGCCGCCTCGCCGTCCGAACTGTCGACGCCGCAAAGCGCGAGTCGGCAAAAGCGTTTCCCCCGGAGCGCCCCGCCCCGTTCGAACGGGCTCGAGTCGTCGACCGAAATCGGGTTCCCTTGCGCGTCGAAATACTGCTGTTCGAAAATATGTCGGAGGCAATCGACGAGCGCGTCGCGAACGCGGTCGAACCGGTCGCCGCGCCGGTAAACCTCTTGCAAGTCGCGACGGAAAACCTTTTTCGACGTCGTCGGGTAATTTTGCTCCGGCCAAATTCCGAAGTCGACGACGTGCGAAAACGCGCCGTCGGGCCCGAACGCGACGACTTCGTAATTCAGGTAATGGTCGCCGACGTCGATATGCGCCGTCATCACCGCCGTTTCGTTCGGGACTTGCCAACGTTTGAGCGTCCGGACTTCCCCGTCGCGAATCGGTCGCTTTTTGCGCAACACGACGATCGGCGTCAGCAAGCCGTCTTCCTCTTGCGCGCCCCGGGCGGCGTCGTTTTGCAACTCGCACCAGAACGAACGCTGGGAAACAGCGCCACTTTTCCAGCGCGTACTGGACGGCGGAAAGTTGCGTTCGCTCGTAAATTCGCGGGTCGTCGGCGACGCAATCGCGTTCGATCTCCGCTTGGCGCGACCGGTAATAATCGTTGAGAAGCGAACGACTTAACGCCGGGTTCTCCGGGTTCGCGTTGTAAATCTCGACGAACTTGTCGCGGTACTTCCTCCACTCGCCGAAGTCGCTCGGAACGCTCCGTAAAAACGGGATAATCTCCGCGTTCAGTTGCGGCATTCTTACCCGGAGCTGTTCCGCGACGTCGCCCGGTCGGTTCTGCGTGATCGCCGACAATACGACGAGCGGCTCTTTGCGCCCGTCGTTCTCTTTCCCGGAAAGGTAGTTGACCGACGAAATAATCGTGTCGACGATGTTCTCCGTTTCCTTCTCGCTCCGGGCGTTCGCGTCCGTTTGCACGTCGTCGAACATAACGGCGGCGACGCGGAAGTTCCCGACGCCGCGAATCGTATGACTCGACCCGCGAATCGCTTTGCGCGCCGACGTAAATTTCAACGCCGAACCGCTCGACGGCGAACCGGCGATCGTCGGAAGTTGAATCAGCGTCGGCCCGATTTTGATCGCGCAAGGCTCGCCTCGGTACGTCAGCGGCTTGTTCGCGACGTTGCGTCGGCGGCGAATCGGGTAAAAAATTTCCGGATAGTCGAGCCCGAACGCGCCGACGTCGGCCCAAGGGATATCCGGCGGCGCGTGCAGGATTTTCGCGAACCAGTCGGCGGCCTCTTTCGACTTCCCGCCTTCCGCCGCGACGTAATACGCGTGCCGGAACCGCCCGCAAGCCAAGCACATCAGCATTAAGCCGCTGAAAATCGACGTTTTCCCGAACCCCCGGTAAGCGTTGACGCTTTTCGACGAGTCGGCGCGGATCGCGTCCCAACAGTTCCCGATCAGGCGAACCTGCGACGGCGAAAAAGGCGCGGAAAAAATCTTCGGCAAGTACGTCTTGAGCCAGCGTTCCGGGTCGCGTTCGCATTCGACGCGGCGGCGAAAATCGCCGATCGGGGGAATCGGGTAAATTTCGTTTTCGGCGGCTTGCGCGATCTTTTTGCGCGCCGCCTCTTGCTCGCGCCGTTTGCGTCCGACGCTCGGCATTTTCCGTCCTTCGCCCTTCCTTCGCCGCCGGAACCTCCGACGCTAACTCGTTTCCTTTCCGACAATTCGATAAACGGCGATTCGCGCCAAGTCGTCGAGCCCGAGCGAGCCAACGTTTTCGACGTCGGTTAGCGCCGACTCGAGCCAGCGTCGCGCCTCTTCTTTTTCGCGGTCGACCGTCGCCGTTTCGCGCTCTTCGATTTTGTTGTAAAGCGCGAGGAGTTTGCACCGCTCCTTTTCGGCGGCGAGGGCCGTTTTGCCGTCCTGCGCGAACGCGGCCGACTTGTAAATTTCGTTGAGCCGCGCGAGTCCGACGCCGATTTCCTCCTTCGTCTTGATTTTCGACGCAGCTTTTCTGATGCGCGACCGCGCCGTCGCGACCGCCTTCGTCGCGTCGTCCAAGCTCCAACCGAGTTCGGCGAACTTCTTGGCGATTTGCTCGGCGGCCAACGCGTCGTCGTTAAGGGTCGCGACGGCGGTTCGAACGGCGGCAAGTTGCGCGGGCGTCGGCTTTACGACCAAGGCAATTTTCCTTTCAGCTCGCGAACTTCGAGAAACCAAGCGCGGTGAAACTCCCAAAGGGCGCGGTCGTTCGAAACGACGTACTGCTCGAGGCGCGGGTTCGCGGTCAGGTTCGCCGAACCTTCGATCGTTAGGTAAACGTCGCGCTCCGGCGAGTTTAGCAAAACGACTTTGCAATGCGTCTCGAACGCTTTAATCCAACCGCCGCGCTTGGCGAGTCCTTCGGCGAGCTTCGTATAAACGACCGGTTCGCGGCGCTTGAAGTACGTCCCGAGGCAAAACCCGGCGGTCGACC
>JAFSFF010000381.1 GCA_017435375.1 Thermoguttaceae bacterium | reverse complement strand
GTCGGTTTCGAGCGTTTCGGCGGTTTTCGTTAACGTCGGTTTTAGCGGATTTTTATGCGACGCGCTTTTACTTTGCTCGAACTCTTGATCGTCTTGGCGCTTATTTTGGTAATCGCCGGGATTAGCGTCGCGTCGTTCCAGCGAATGATGACGCGTTCGCGATTCAAGGCCGGCGTCGTCGAGATTCAAATCGATCTGCACAAAGCGCGCCTCTTGGCGATGCAAACCGGAACGCCGTATATTTTCCGATACGCGCCCGGTTCCGGCGTGTACGAGATCGCGCCGCTCAACGCTCTGCAAGAAGCGATTTACCGGCAAAACGAATCGACCGACTTAACCGACGCGTTCGGCGGCGACGCGCTCGGCGGCTCGCTTTCCGAAACCGCGTTTGGAACCGACGCGACCGCGCTCGCGTCCGACGCCGGGCGTTACGGAATCGCCGACGGCGCCGCGCCCCCGAGTTACTCCGACGCCCTTTTTTCCCCGGCGAACGTCGCGGCCGATATGGAAGCGCTCGGACTCGCGACCGCGAATCCCTTCGGGGCCGGTTGGGGACTCGACGGCGCGCTCGGCGACCCGTTGGGAACCGACGGCTCGTTCGACGCGTCCGGGTTCGCGGCGTCCGGCGACCCGTCGGCGCTCGACCCGACGCTCGGAACCGATTTCGCGACGGCGGATTCCGCGTTCGGCGACCTCGGCTTCTCGACGTCCGGCGGCGACGCGGCGTTCGCGATCGACCCGCTTACCGGCGCGACGACGTTCGCGAACTCGACGCCTTGGCGCGAACTCAAACCGGAAGAAAAAGCGCTCCTCGCCGAAGGAACGACCCTCGCTTGGCGCGTCGGGCCCGACGGCGCGATTTTCCGCAAAGCCGCGTCCGGCGACGTGATCTTCACCTTTATGCGGATTTCCGCGTCGACGCCGCTGAACCTAAAAACGCGTCGCTCGACCGGACTCGACCGAACGGAGGCGGAGTCGACCGACGACGCGCTCGGCGACGGAACGTTCGAGTCGCGTTTGACCGGCTCGCTCGCCGCGCCGCCGGAACTCGACGAAGATTCCCCGTTCGCCGTTCCGCGGCTCGACGAAACGTCGGCGACCGGCTCGACGGACGTCGCGTTCGGCGGAGAACTCGCCGGGCTCGACCCGACTTTAGGACTCGACCCGAACGCCGCGCCAACGAGTCCCGCCGCGTCGAGCGTTTGGTCGGAGCCGATCGTTTTTTACCCGAACGGGCGCGTTTCGTCGGCGGTTTTCGGAATCGCTTGCGTCGGCGACGTTCCTTATTACTCCGAGATCGCGATTCGCGGTATGACCGGCGTCGCGCGGATTTCGTCGATTTCGACCCTTTCGCCGGAAGAAGACCCCGCCGCGTCCGCGTTGACGCAAGAACAACTTTTCCGACTTTCGAACCCGTTCGCGGCCGCGGCTCTCAATCCGGACGGAACCCCGGTCGTCGACGACGGAACCGAAATCGACGGTTTGGACGGCGGCGCGGCGGGAACGCCGGTCGACGAACTTTGGAACCCCGGCGCGGAAAACGGAGGCGAGGCGACGAGCGGGCTCGATTCCGGTTTCGACGCGCTTGGAACCGACCCCGCCGCGACGAACGGAACCGAACGTCGTTCCGGGTATCGTTTCGACGTTCCGACGCCGGACGCGTCGGAGGTTTTGCCGTCCGCGACCGACGCCCTCGCGTCGCCGCAAAATTTGCCGTCGTTCCCCGAAAACGCAAACGACGAAGAAAACGCGGCGCCGACGAACGCCGGAGGCTTTTGATGACGTCGCGA
The DNA here is from genome assembly GCA_017435375.1 of Thermoguttaceae bacterium. Lineage (GTDB taxonomy): Bacteria > Planctomycetota > Planctomycetia > Pirellulales > Thermoguttaceae > RUG369. The sequence continues at coordinate 1,344 of JAFSFF010000381.1, read as the reverse complement.
AAAAGAAACGGAAATCAAACGAACGCTTGCCGACGAAGACGACGAGGCGGTTTTACGCTTCTTGAAATTCTCGTCGCGTTCGCGGTGTTGATCGCGGGACTGGCGCTCGTCGCGTCGCTCGCGACGACGACGGCGCGTCAAGCGGAGCGGGTCGAAGAGGAGACCGGCGTTCAGCTCGCCTGTCAAAACTTGATGAACGCGATTTTGGCCGGCGACGCGACCGTTTCGCTCGGCGTCGAGATTCCGCTCCCGGACGTTCCGAACTGGGCGGCGCGCGTCGAGTTGATCGACGGCCCGATTTCGAATTTGGTCGCGATTCGAATTATCGCGTCGCGATTCGAAATAATCGAAACGCCGCACCCGACCGACCCGAATTTGACGATTTCAACGCGTTCCTTGGAAGCCGGACGGCGGTTCGTTTTGAAGGAATGGGCGCGCCGCGCCGACGTGCGAACGCAAACGGTTCGACGCAATCTCGACGGAACGTTTTCGACCGTCGACGGAACCGCCGCCGATATTCCGGCGACAAACGTCGCGAACGGTTCCGGCGTCGAAGGGAACGTCGCGGGCGGTTTGAACGGTTTTGACTCCGCGTCGAACGAAAACGCTTTCGGCGCTCTCGACGGCGCGTTCGGCGCTTTAGGAGAAGCGGAAAACATCGGAGGTTTCGGCGCGACCGGAACCGGTTCGCTCGCGTCTCCCTTTTCGGAACTCGACGCGGCGGCGGAAAACTTCGACGAACCGACGTTCGCGCCTCCGTCGCCCTTTTAAAGCGGCGGCGTTTGTCGAGCGAAAAACGAGTCCGAGCGCCGCGAACGTCGAGCGGACTTTTTTCTCGCCGCGACTGGTTTTTTTCGCCGTTTTCGTTATATTATTAATAAAGGGGAAGCCGCGTTTCCCCGCAAGCGTCGCGTCGGTCGCCCGCCGCGTCGTCGCCGACCGCAAACGAAATAACGAAACGAAATTCTCAATGACCTCGACGATTCGCCCGACCGCCGCTTCGCGTCCGCTCCTTGTTCGCCGTTCGCGCGCCGGTTTCACTCTTTTGGAAATTTTGCTCGCGTTGGCGTTAATCGCGGTTTTGCTCGCCGGAGTGAGCGCGGTAACGAGCCTTTATTCGCGCAATTATACGTCGACGGAGCGCCGAGTTAGCCGGGCTCAGTTGGCGCGGTCGATCTCTCAAATGTTGAACGAAGACTTGGGCGCCGCCGTTCAAGACCCGATCCAAACGGTCGAAGACGACCCGAATCGGCAATTTATTCGGCGTTTCGGACTTCGCGGCGACTCGCGTTCGCTGCAAATCGACGTCGTTCAGCCGAACCTTTTCGCGACGACCGCGACGCC
>JAFSFF010000380.1 GCA_017435375.1 Thermoguttaceae bacterium | reverse complement strand
GGAGCGGGCAAACGCGGCGGTCGCGTTTGCCGTCAAGACGAGAGACGCGTCGGGTTGTGCTTTTTTAACCGTTGTTATTTAACGATTTCGAACGGGGAAGCCGGGAGGCCTTCGGCGCTGTAGAGGTTCGCGCCGTCCGGGTTCATTTGCCAGGCGTAACGAACGGCGGTCGGTTCCGCGACCGATTCGGCCGAAACGACGACTTGGTTTTTCCCGACGATTTGCGCGTCGGCCCAAACGAATTTGCCGTCTTTACCGGCGACCGCGAAGCGCGCGAGCTTGCCGTCGACCGCCGAGAATTCGCGGTCGTTCAGTTTCCCGACGACGAGGCCGGAACCGACGAAATCGAACGTAACGGTCGCTTTGCCGTCGGCGAAATCGGCTTTCGCGGCGATCGGCGACGCGCAGTCGACGTCTTTATTGAACGTGTGCGCGAGGGCCCAAACGGCGAGGCGGTTGCCGACGATCCATTTGTTGCGCGGGTGAATGTCTTTCGCTTCGCCGGCGTCGATGATGACCGCTTGACCGGTGTTGGCGACTTCGAGGCAGTTTTCTTGACCGCGACGGAGGTACGGCCAGTCGCCCGTGTTGTTCGGGTCGTCTTGCGCGTCGGTGAAGGAGGCGAGTTGGACCCAATAGAACGGGAAGTCGCCTTGACCGAAGACTTCGCGCCATTCGCGAATCATCGCCTTTTGCTTGAAGTAGTAGAATTCGCGTTCGCCGGCGTTCGTGCAGCCTTGGTACCAGATGGCGCCGCGGATCGAGTAGTTTTTCCAAGGGGCGAGCATCGCGTTGTACATGCCGCCGCATTTGTCCCAATCTTTCGCCGCGTCGCGTTGGGCGAGGAGGATTTTGCCGTGTTCGACCGTTTCCGGAACTTCGTTCCAACCGGCGTCCGGAATCCAGCTGTTGATGTTCGAACCGCCCCAGTTGGAGTCGATGAGCCCGACCGGAACGTTCAGTTCTTTATTGAGGCGAACCGCGAAGTGGAAGCCGGTCGCGGTGCAGTCTTTTTGGACGCCGTCTTTGCAGACGAGCCAACCGTTCGTCGCGAAGTCCTTTTGTTCTTCGGACTTAATGACGTGGTGCGCGCGGTTGAAGCGGACGAAGCTATAATCGCCCTTGATTTCGTCTTCGGTGCAAGGGAGGCGCGGTTGGCCCCAAGAATTGAGCGGCTGCTCCATATTCGATTGGCCGCTGCAGATCCAAACTTCGCCGACGAGAACGTTCGAGAAGGCGACTTTGTTTTTGCCTTCGACGACGAGGTCGCGCGCTTCGAACGACGCCGGTTGCGCCGGGAGGTAAACTTTCCAAGCGCCTTGTTCGCAAGCGGTCGTCGTCGCGGTCGTTCCGGCAAAGGTAACGGTAACTTGCTCGCCGGCGTCGGCCCAACCCCAAACGCAGATCGGTTTGTCGCGTTGGAGAACGGCGTTGTCGCCGAAGCATTTCGGAAGGGTAACGTCGGCGCGGGCCGAGGTCGCGAACGTCGTCAGCGCGAGCGCGGCGGCGAGGAACGAAAGGAGCGTTTTTTTCATTGAGGAACCCTTTATTCGGTGAAAACGGATAAATTGGGGGGAATGTAACGTTGTTTGCGTTTTCGGCGACCGTCGAGACGGCGACCGAAAGCGCGGTTATTCGTTTGGCGTCGGCGACTCGTCCGACGGCGCGGCGCCGAGGAGGAACGTTTGAAACGTCGCGCTTTGGTGAGCGAGTCGGCGGATTTTCGCGCGGTCGACCGGGTCGGCGTCGGCGGTTTGCGCTTCCGGGTTTGCGGATTGCGTCGACTTTGCGGTTTCTTCGACGGCGAGTCGGCGCGCTTCGGCGATCATTTTCGGCGTCTCCGCGTCGAGATAACGACGGTACCAAGCGACCGACGGGAGTTCGACGCGAGTCCAATAATCGGCGGGAACGACTCCGGCGCCGACGTCGAGACAACGGGCGAACGCCGCTTCGAAGAAGGCGCGGGCGTCGGCGTCGGTCGCGGAACCGAGACGGCGCGACGCTTCCCGAACGACTCCGGCGGCCAACGTCTCGAAACGCAAGAGGAACGGCCAAAAACGCTCCTCGTAATCGCTGTCGGAAAGGTATTTTAGGAACATCGGTTGATTTTGGGGCGCGAAAAGTGGCGCCGGGGAACGCGTCGCGAGCGGAGACGCCGCTTTTCGGGGAAAACGGGGCTCGGCTCGGCGAAAAAAAGCGCGTATTAATATTAATGACAAAACCGACTAAATCGGCGAAACGGTCGGCGAAACGACTTCCGCTCGACGACGCTCCGAACGCGGCGGCGAGCGAGAAATTTCGGCGTTCCGAACGCGAAAAACGTCGACCCGAAACGACAAACGACAGTATAACGGAAGCGCGGCGCGATTTCAAGGATTTTCGCGGATTTTTTCTCTTTTTTCGCCGATTTTGCGCGTTTGGGGGGAGGAACCTTGAACGACTCGGCGTTCTAGCGAAACTTTGCGGCTTGCGACGGCGGCGAACGCGGCGGTTTTCGCGGGAAGAGAGGGCGGCGCGGCGTTGTCAAACGGTCGCAAAGGAGTATAATGGAAAGAAAACGATTAGACGCGACTAAGTCGCCGGCGACTTGACGGCGGCATGTCGGAGCGAGCGACGATAAAATAGCGAAACGAGGTAAAAAATGACGACGCTAAACTTTAACGTAACGGGAATGACGTGCGCGGCGTGTTCGGCGCGAGTCGAAGCGGCGATTCGGCGGCTTCCGGGCGTTTCGGAAGTCGCGGTCGGCTTGCTGACGAACTCGGCGCGGGTCGAGGGGAAGGTCGAGCCGTCGGCGGTCGTCGCGGCGGTCGAGCGGGCCGGGTATCGGGCGACGTTAAAGAGCGTAAGCGACGAAGACGGTAAACGCGGGATAAGTCCTAACGATAAAAACGGTTTTGACGACAACCCGGAAGCGGCGCAAGAGCGGGAAGCGTCGGCGCGTCGGCGGCGAACGGTTGTCGCGGCGATTTTGCTAATTCCGCTTCTTTACTCGGCTTGCGGCGTCGGAATGTTCGGATTTCCTTTGCCGGGCGTCGTCGCGAACCCTCTTGGACGCGGGTTGTTGCAACTCCTTTTGACGGCGGCGATTCTCGGCGTCGAGCGGCGGTTTTTCGTCGACGGTTGGGCGAGTTTGCGGCGCGGGGCCCCGACGATGGACGCGCTCGTCGCGGTCGGTTCCGGCGCGTCGTTCGTTTTTAGCGTCGGCGCGCTCTTCGCGGCGGCGGACGCGGCGTTCGACGGCGACGCGGCCCGGGCGACGGCGTTGGCGAACGGGCTTTATTTCGAGTCGGCGGCGATGATTTTGGTTTTCGTCGGGTTCGGGAAAATGTTGGAAACGCGAGCGAAAGGGCGGGCGACGTCAGCGCTGACCGCGTTGGCGCGGCTTGCTCCGGAAACGGCGGCGGTCGAGCGGGGGGAGGACGGCGTCGAAGAGCGCGTTCCGACCGACCGAGTGCGCGTCGGGGACGTTTTCCTCGTTCGGCCCGGCGAGCGAATTCCGGTCGACGGCGTCGTTTTGGACGGGGCGAGCGCGGTCGACGAGTCGGCGTTGACCGGGGAAAGCGTTCCGGTCGAAAAGGGGCCGGAGAGCGACGTTTCGGCGGGAACGCTCAACGCGTCCGGGTTTTTGCGTTGTCGGGCGACGCGGGTCGGCGAGGACGCGACGCTCGGGCAAATCGTTCGACTGACGGCGGAAGCGGCGGCGACGAAGGCGCCGATCGCGCGGGCGGCGGATCGTATCGCGGCGGTTTTCGTTCCGACCGTCTTGACGTTGGCGGCGGCGACGACCGGCGCTTGGCTGATCGTCGGGGCGGAACTCGGGTTCGCGGTCGCTCGGGGCGTCGCGGTCTTGGTCGTCAGCTGCCCTTGCGCGCTCGGGTTGGCGACTCCGGCGGCGATCGCGGTCGCTTCCGGCGTCGGAGCGCGGCGCGGAATCCTCTTCAAGACGGCGGAAGCGCTCGAAAACGCCGGAAAAACGGAGTTTCTGACGCTCGACAAGACCGGAACGCTGACCGTCGGGAAGCCGAACGTCGTCGCGGTCGTTCCGGCGCCCGGCGTTTCCGAAGCGGAGCTAATCGACGTCGCGGCGGCGTTGGAGCGCAAGAGCGAACACCCGTTGGCGCGAGCGGTCGTCGAATACGCGGCGGAATATTGGGAAAAATTGGGAGAATCGAAAAAAACGGAGAAAACGGGAGCGCCGGAAGAGTCGCCGGAAGCGGAAAAGTCGGCGGAGATCGCGGACTTTCGCGCGGTCGTCGGGGCGGGGTTGACCGGAACGCTCGGCGGCGCTCTCGTCGTCGGCGGGAAGCGGGCGTTCGTCGCGAAAGCGGCGGCGATTCCGGCGGAACTGACCGAAGCGGCGGAACGTTTCGCTGCGGACGGGCGAACGTCGCTCTTCTTTGCTTGCGGCGGCAAAACGCTCGGCGTCGTCGCGGTTTCGGACGTCGAAAAAGCGGACGCGGCGGACGCGGTCGCGGCGTTAAAGCGACTCGGCGTCCGGGTTTGCGTCGCAACCGGGGACGAACGGCGCGTCGCGCGGGCGCTCGGGCGGCGCGTCGGAATCGAGCCGAGCGAAATCGTCGCCGACGCGAACCCGGCGGAGAAAGAGAAGGTCGTTCGGGCGTTGGCGGCGTTCGGGCCGACGGCGATGATCGGGGACGGAATCAACGACGCGCCGGCGTTGACGCGGGTCGACGTCGGAATCGCCGTTCGAACCGGAACCGACGTCGCGGTCGACGCGGCGGACGTCGTTTTGCTCGGCGAACGGTTGGCGGACGCTCCGGCGGCGATTCGGCTAAGTCGGGCGACTTTGCGGATTATTCGGCAAAATTTGTTTTGGGCGTTCGCGTACAACGCCGTCGGGATTCCGTTGGCGGCGGGGCTCGGGGCGCCGTTCGGTTGGACGCTGAGTCCGGCGTTTTGCGCGGCGGCGATGAGTCTGTCGAGCTTTTGCGTCGTCTCGAACGCCTTGCGGTTGAACCGGTTCAATCCGAGCGACGCGAGAAACGACCGCCCGGCGCGACGGTTCGGCGAGGCGGCGGAAAAGTCGGCGCAAACGGAAAAAACGTTGAGCGAAATTTTGAGCGCGGCGGCGTCGGAAATCGGCGCTTGTCGCGAAAATAATGAAAAGGAGACGAAAATGAAAAAGACGATGAAAATCGAAGGGATGATGTGCGGACACTGCGAAGCGCGGGTCAAGAAAACGCTCGAAGCGGCGGCGGGCGTCGCGGCGGCTCTCGTCGATCATACGGCGGGAACGGCGGTCGTCGAGTTCGCCGACGGCGCGGACGTCGACGCGACTTTGGCGGCGCTGACGGCGGCGGTCGAGGCGGACGGGTACGCCGTTAAGGGCGTCGAATGAACGTTGCGACGGCGGTTTAACCGTTAAAAGCGGCAAAGTTTGCGTCGCTTCGGTCGCGTTGTTTCGAGAGTGGGAACGCGGAAAACGAACGCGAGAAAGAAAAGACGCGACAAAAACGAAACGCGGCGCTCGAGTCGGTCGCTGGAACCGATTCGAGCGCCGCGTTTGGCGTTTCAACGTCGAAACTTGCTCGCGCTTCGTCGTTGGCGCGAACGCGATTATTGCGGGAACGTTTCGCCGCCGGCGCGGGTAACGTAAGCCTTGAAGACCTCCGGGGAGAAGGGGCTCGAACCGTCGGGGTCGGCTCGGAGGACGTCGGGGAGGTTCTTGAAAAGTTGGACGCGACCGTCGAGGAGAACGAGCGGAAGGGTTCCGTCGGCGGCGTTCGCCTCGGCGAAGAGTTCGTCGGGAGTCAGGTCGGAATTCGGGTCCATCCAACAAACCGGTTTGCTTCGCTCGACGAAAAGAATCGTGTGCGACGTGCCGTCGATAACTTCGGTCAACTTGATTCCGGTCATAGAGCCCGTTTCCGAAGCCGGTTGGAGGAGGGCGGTCTCGTCGGCGACGCAAGCGTAAACGCAACCGCTTTCCGGCGCGTCGGGACGACAATAAATCGCGGGCGTTTGGTCGTGGAATTGGCGGTTATGCTCCGAATCCCAAGGCTCGTCGAGGCGAATTTTGTCGTAAAGCTCTTTTTGGCCGACGTAAGGCAAGAGGAAGACGCGCCAGCTGTGGAGCGGTTTGCCGTCCGCGTCGACCGAATAACGGGCCGGAAGGAGCGGGGAGGCGAATTGCCCGGACGGGACGTTCGCGTCGAGGAAGTTGTGCGTCGCCAAGCCGAGCTGTTGCAAGTTGCGGAAATTTTGGGAATCGGTCGCGTTCTCCGACTTATTCGGGGAGTCCGCTTCGTTCGTTTCGGCGGTTTCGTCGACGTCGTTCGGCAAGATCGCGTTTTTCGCCGCGTTTTGAAGCGCGGCTCCGGCGTCTTCGACCTTTTCAAGCGCTCTCGGGAGCGCGGCGCCGATAAGCGCGCCGGTCAACGGATTCGCGAGCGGAAGAGTCGGGCCCGCTTGCAGTTCGAACGTCAAGGCGGCGCCGTCGCGTTTCGGGAGCGAACTCGTCAAAAAGCCGCGCAGCAACTCGCGAGCGACCGGGACGACGTTGTATTTTTCGAACTCGGCGGCGTTTTTCTCCGCCGTCTTGGCGACGAGCGCTTTTTCAAAGTCGGCGACGCCGACTTCGGCGAGCTTCTCGAGTCCGACGCGAACTTTGTTCGCCGCGTCCGCCGACGCGAAGTCGAAACGCGCCGACGCTTTCAGCGCGTTGACGTCGAGTTCGACGCGACCGTCGACGAAGTAAGTGTCGAACGTTTCGACGGCGGAACGGGTTTCGCGCGGCGCGGCGGCGAGCTTGGCGGCGAACGCTTTCGCGGCGTCGTTTCCGGCGAGCGCGACGGCGGGAGCGACGTTAAAATCGCCGACGAAAATTTGGAGCGTCGCGGTCGACTCGCCGAGGAACGACTCCAATTTCGGGTTCGGCGTCGCTTGGAACCGCTCGAAGTAGGCGGCGTTGAACTTTTTCGTTCCGAACGCGACGCCGGAGCCGACTTCGAACGCTTCGTTTTGAGCGAACGGAGCGACAAGCTCCAAAACGGCGGCGCGTTTCGACTTCGCCAACGGCGCGTAAACGAAAAATTCTTTTTCGGTCGAGCGAGGAACGACGAAATAAATTTCGCGCAAACCCGTTTCTTCGCGGATTTGCGTTAATTTCGGTTCCGCGAACTTTTTGACCGCGTTAAACGTTTGGTTAAATTCGCGGCGCGCCGTTTTGATCGAACCGGCGTCGAAATCTTGGCGTTCGAGCGTTTCGATAAAGATTTTAGTAACGGTTTTATCGAGCGCTTCGAGATCGATTTGCGTCAAGTCGAGCCGAGCGACGAGGAACGCGTCGCCGTCGACGAACGCTTTAATTCGCGAGTAAGCGTTCGTTTTCGGCGCGGTTTGCGTTTGCGCTTGCGCTTGACGGCGGAGCGTGGGTTGAGCTTCGGAGACCGGCGACGCGGCGGCGAAAAACGCGGCGCCGAGAAGAACGGTCGAAAGGGCGTTAACGAGGTTGCGTCGCATAAGGAGCGTCTTTCCAATATCGGGAACGAGGATTCGTTGGTTGCGTAATCGTTAAAATCGTTAAAGCGGCGTTATTCGGCGAGCGTTTCGTCGGCGTCGTTTTCCGCCGCGTCGGTTTCGTCGAACTCGAAGTCGATTTCGTCGTCGGACGCGCCGAGTCGGAAAGCGTTGGCCTTCGCGTTTTGGACGATCCAAGGAAGGGCGAGGGCGTAAAGCGAAGCGCATCCGGTCGCTTTCGCGGCTTCGTCCGTCAAGTTGCGTTCGAAAACGAGTTCGGCGCCGTTTTGTTTCGGGAGTTGCGAACGCATTTGACCGCGCCAAAGTTCGCGGGCCAGCGGCGTCAACTTGAACTCTTCGACGTATTCTTCGGCGATAAGACCGTTCAACGGCGACGCGTCGGCGCTAAACGCCTTGTGCGCGATTTCATCGACAATCCCTTGAAGAGCCGTCAAGAGGCGGCCCGCGTCGACCGGCGCGTTGAAACGGAGCGTCGACCGAGCGGCGAACGTCCCGGCGTCGAACGTGAAACCGGCGTCGACGAACGTCGTGTCGAAGATTTCGAGCGCGTCGCGAACGGAGCGCGATTGGCCGTTGAGGATTTCTTGCGTCATACCGTCGGTCGCTTCGTCGAGGAAGGGGCGAATTCGGAGTTTGCCGCAATATCCGGCGACGAACGCGCCGGCGTTTTGCTTGAAAAACGCGTCGATTTTGCGATTTTCGCCCGGCTTGAAATTTTTGTAATAGCGTCCAAACGCTTTTAGGTCGGGCGCGACGACGAGGAACTTCTTTTGATAAACGGCGGCGTCGAGCCCGCGACTCGCGGCGACGAGTTTCGCGGTCGCCGTCAGTTGGTCGCGTTGGGCGTCGCTCAATTTTTCGACCGGAATCAGGAACGCGGCGCCTTCGCCTTTCGTCGATTGAACGACGGAGAAAATTTCGCCCGGGAGCGTCGTTTTGCGGGCTTCGGCGAGCGCGTTTTGACCGTCTTCGACAAACGCGGCGAACGTTTTGTCGAGTTCGGCGGCGACTTTTTCGACCGACGCGGCGTCGTAACCGAAATCTTTCAGCGCGGTCGCGACGATTCCGTCGAGCGTTTCGGCGAACCGAGCGACGTCGATATTGTCGAAATTAACGCGAACGACGACGAGCGTGTCTTTATTAATAAAGGGCGAAATCGACGCGGTCGCGGCGTCGGCGGCGAAGGCGGTCGTTCCGAGAACGAGCGAGAGAAGGGCGGCGACGGCGGCGACGCTCGAGCGGACGGCGAAACGCGCTCGTCGGCGGAGCGAGAAAATCGGCGAAAAAATCATCGGTGTTCCTTAATCAAACGGTTGACGACCGGGCGGACGGCGGGCGGAAAACGCGGGCGCCGTCGACGATCGAACGGCGGTTGAGACGCGGCGACGGAGCGCGGCGATTTTATCAATTATAACGGGACGCGGCGTCGACGTCCAAGAAATTTCGACCTTTTTGGAAGAATTATCGCGATTTTTCCCGAATTT
>JAFSFF010000379.1 GCA_017435375.1 Thermoguttaceae bacterium | reverse complement strand
GAGAAAACGGATAATCGTTTGAAAACGAGCGCGGTTCGTTCGCGCGTCGGCGGAATCAGGTTCGCTCCGCTTCCCAACGAGCGACGGACGCGGCGAACTCTTCCGGCGTCGGTTCGAAGCCGCGTTCGTATTCCCGTTCGTAGAAGGCCCGCATTTCGTCGAGCGCGGCCCGAGCTTCGAGTTGCGCCGCCGGCGACGCTTGGTCGACGAAGCAACGCCCGTTCAGATGGTCGGTTTCGTGTTGAACGATGCGCGCTTGAAATCCTTTCCAACGATAGGTTTGCAGTTGGCCCTGCAAGTCGATCGCTTGGAACTCGACCTCGTCGGCGCGTTCGACCGGAACGTAAAGCTCCGGAAAGCTAAGGCAGCCTTCGTCGCCGTATTGGCGGCCTTTGCGTTTGCGAATCGTCGGGTTAATGAGGACGTATTCTTCTTCCTTAATATCCGGGTCGCCCGATTGATTAAGGACGACGAGTTGGTAAGGCAATTCGACTTGGTTCGCCGCGAGCCCGACGCCTTTGAACTCGTACATCAGTTCGAACATCTCGGCGACAATGTCGCGGAGGCCTTGGTCGATTTTGCGGAGCGGTTTGCTGCGATAGGAAAGGATCGGATGCGGATATTTTGCGATGCGCATTCTGGTAATTCTCCGAATTTCATATATAATTATTGACGGGAGCTTGGGCGGCGGCGTCGCGGCGCTCCTTCGGTCGACTTTTCGTTCGATCTTTATTATAACCGAAAAAACGGGGCGCGACAATCGGCGCGGCTCCGAAAAAACGGGATTTTCAACCGGAACGAGGAAAAAAATGCGCGAAAACAAAGCCGTCGAAACAAAACAAACCGGAGCGCGGAGGCGGCGCGACGCGGTTCTTTCGTGGTGTGGTTCGTGGTGCGGCTCCTTGACGTTGCACGCGCTGGGGCTGATTTTGCTGATTGTAGCGATTAGTCGGGAAACGCAAGACGGCGGGTTTGGCGGAGAGCGGCGAACGGACGAGGTGGGAATCGTCTTTACCGACTCCGTCGAGGACGCCGGGGGCGAGGAAAACGCCGAGCCCGCGCCCGAAGCGACCGAGACCGACGCTCCGCAAACGAGCGAGGAAACGCAAGCGGAAGAATTGACGGCGATTTCCGAAGCGTTGCTTCCCGCCGATTCGCGTATTGGCGTCGGAGCGCAAAACGCCGAAACGTCCGCTTTAGACTGGAACGGCGCCGCGTCGAACGGGAGCGCGTCGACCGCCGGAACCGTCGGCGCCGGACGCGGCGAAGGTCAGCGCGTCGGATTCGCCGGAACGAGCGGCTCCGGGCGCCGATTTCTGTACGTGATCGACCGTAGCGAAAGTATGAGCTGGAACGGCGGCGCTCCGATGCGTCGCGCGCTCGACGAGGCCGTCGCGAGCGTCGAATCGCTCGACCCGAAGAAGGGCGCGACGAAGTTTCAAGTCGCGATCTTCAATCACGACGTCGAAATTTTCGAAAACGGCGACTCGCTAATCGACGTCAATTTTGAAAATAAAGCGCGAATCGTCCGCTATTTGCGTTCGGTCGTCGCGGACGGCGGGACGCGTCCCGAACTTGCGCTCGAAAACGCGCTGCGTCTGAAACCGGACGTCGTTTTCTTCCTAACCGACGCGGACGAGGAACTTAGCGAAGCGGCGCTCGAGACGATTCAAACGGCGCGGCGACGTTTCAACGTGAAGCAAATCTGCGTCGTCGAGTTCGGACGCGGTTCGCAGCCGAGGAAAAAGACGTTTCGGCGATTGGCCGGAGAAAACGGCGGCGTGTACGTATTTCGCGATATTGAAACGTTTTAGCGTCGAAACGGAACGCTGGAAACGACGCGGCGTCAATACGCTGGAAAACGAATAACAAATTTGGATTTTTCAATTTTTTCGACCTAATTTGAAGAAAAGGGAGAATAATGAGCGCGTTGCGAGAAAAGAAAAAACGGCGTTTACAAAGCGTCGTCGGCGGTTGTTTCGTCGTCGCGGCGGCGTTGAGCGCGAGCGTTTTCGAGGGCGATTTTACTCGAACGGCGATAACGCAAAGCGTTTTCGCGCAAGACGTTGCGGAGAAGTCGGACGGCGCGAAATCGGAACGCCCGCTCCTGACGATGGAGCGAATTTTCGCGTCCGGCGAGTTTGGCGAACGGGGCGTCGACGCGAAATGGGCGCCGACCGGCGCCGCGTTTGTGCGTCGCGTCGCGTCGAGCGAACCTTGCGGCGGGCGCGACGTCGTCCTCGTCTCGCCGAGCGACGGGACGTCGACGCCGATCGTAAAAGCGTCGGAACTGATTCCGCGCGACGCCGAGTCGAATAAACCGATCGAAGGCGCAAAACCCTTGAACGTCGAGGATTACGCGCTTTCCGACGACGCGAATCTCGTTCTGATTTATACGAAATCGAAGCGCGTTTGGCGACGCAACACGCGCGGCGATTATTGGATTCTCGACCGCAAAAACGACGTCCTGCGCAAGCTCGGCGGGGATTTCGCGGCGCCTTCGACGCTCCAATTCGCGAAGATTTCGCCGGACGGAACGCGCGTTGGATATGTTTGTAAAAACGATATTTACGTCGAAGAAATTTTGAGCGGAAAGATTCGCCGCGTTACCTTCGACGGAAGCGCCGACATTATAAACGGAACGTTCGATTGGGTTTACGAAGAGGAATTCGACTGCCGCGACGGTTTCCGTTGGTCGCCGGACGGCAAAAAAATCGCGTTTTGGCGGCTCGACTCGTCGCGCGAACCGGCGTTCGTAATGCTCGACGGCGTAGGACTTTCCGGCGTCTCCGGCGCGGCCCGCGTCGTGCAAGTGGACGGCGACTTCCGAACGCTCGACGACGACGCCGCGAAACCGGCGCAAAAAGAAGACGACGCCGTGTCAAACGACGATAAAGAAGGCGACGCGCAAAAGATCTTGAAAGAACGACTTGCGTCGTATCCGACGATGGTTTCGTTCAAATACCCGCGCGTCGGTTGCGAGAACGCGACGGCGCAAATCGGAATCGCGACGCTTCCT
>JAFSFF010000378.1 GCA_017435375.1 Thermoguttaceae bacterium | reverse complement strand
ACTGTTCGTAAACATCGCGCTACCGGAAAAAGAAACGAAAACCCCGCCGCCGTAATCCGCCGTGTTACCGCTAATCGTACTGTTCGTAAACGTCGCGCTACCGGAAGAATAAACGTAAACCCCGCCGCCGTCATCCGACGCCGTGTTACCGCTAATCGTACTGTTTGTAAACGTCGCGCTACCGGAAGAAACGTAAACCCCGCCGCCGTCGTCCGACGTTTTCCCGCCGGTGATTTTTAGGCCGACGAACGCGACCGGGTTCGACGCCGTTCCGCCGCTTACGTTGAAAACGCGGGAATTTTGGTTCGCGTTTACGGTTATTCCCGGGGTTTGCGTCGACGCGGTGTAAAGGGCGCTCGCGTCCACGATGATCCCTTTCGAAATCGTCAGTTCCGTTCCGCTCAGCGCGATCGTTTCGCCCTTTAAGCTCGCGTCGAACTTAATCGTCGAGCCGGCGTCGGCCTGAGAAATCGCTTCGCGGAGCGAGAGAACGCCGTCGTTCGCGTCGACCACGTCGAGATTCGTCGTTACCGTTAACGTGGAAGTCGAAGCGGCCGCCATCGCTAAAATACTCGTCGACGCGGTTTCGAACGCCCCGCTCAGGTCGATCGCCGACTTTTCCTCCGCTTCCTCAAGGGTCGCGACAATCGCCGCTTCGTCGCAAATCGACTCCGCGCCCTCGACCGGCGTAACGCTAAGAAGCGCGCGGTCTTCTAAGTTTTCCATTCGCAATTTGCGCAATTTCGGCGCTTGCGATTTAGCGTTCGACTTTTTACCTCTAAAAAAACGAGTAAACATAAAATATTGCTCCCAACATACGACATAAATGAAACGCGGTCGGCGCGGACTTTCGTCCGCTCAAACCCGTTCCCGCGCGATTCTTAAAAGCCGCGTCGCCATCCTTCGCCAACCGGCCTTTATATATCGAAGAAACAGAAAACAGAAAAAATTGCGTTAAAATCCAAAAAATTCAGCAATTAGCGCAAAACGCCACTATACATTTTATCCGTCTTTTCAACTTGTCAAGATTAAAATTCTTAAAACGCATAAAATAATCAAAAAACAAACAATTATCTACCAAAACTATTAAGTTTAAAAAACGTTCAGCTTTACGCAAGAAAGCAAAACGCGCCGTCAAGTTTCGACTCGACGGCGCGTTTCCATATACTAAACGTCCAAATCGGAACGCTTCGCAAACGTCGCTCCGCGCAAAACGGAAGCGACGCCGCTCCACAAAGAATCGAACGCCGGGTTACGCTCGCCGCTTTGAAACGACGGAACGGCCAAAAGAAGAAGCGTCGATAATTCAAACGCGAAAAACACGCGGCTAATTTGACCTCGCTCGCGCAAATCCGGGAATCGTCCCTTAATCGTCGAATATTTCTTGCGGAAATCCAAGCGCGTTAACGGTTTAAAAACCGGACGTTCCGACGAAACGAAAGCGACGCCGTTTCCTCCGGCCTTACCTACCCCAAACTTACAAGCGTCGAAACGAAGTCGAATGTTTCTTTCGACGCATTGTCGAAGATTTCCGACGAATCGCGACGCGTCGCAAGAAGATCGACGCGACGTTGTCGGCGTTTTAAACTTTGTAACGTTCGTTGTTTTACTTGATCGTTAACGGCAACGCTAAACCTTGTAACGTTCGTTATTTTACTTAATCGTTAACAACTACGCTAATCTTTGTAACGTCCATTGTTTTACTTAATCGTTAACGCGCCGCGCCCTAAAACGAACGCCTTTTCTTGACGTTTTAACCGATTTCAACGCAAAAAAAACGCTCCGGCGAACAAGCGACGCCGGAGCGGTTAGACGCTAAATCTCGGAAAACGCTAAACCTCGGAAAACGCCGACTCTTCAACCAACGCCGAACCAAGCGCCGGCAACTCGACCGTCGTTCGACGGTCGCCGCGACGGAGCGTCAACGTTAAGTCTTCGTCGAGAACGTTCCAAAGGTAAAGCGCTCGCGCCTCCGGTTTCCAAGCCAATACGACCGGGCGCTCCTCCTCGACGTAAGGAACGCCGTCCGCGCGAAAACGCTCCAAAAGCGAACGACGGAACGTAAACAACGAATCGAAATCCTCCGCGACCGCAGAAAAACGCCCCGATTGCGACTCGAAGCGCGCGACGCAAGTCGAACCGCCGGAACGCAAAGCGCCCCGCTCCATCGCCGCCGCGTCGCCGTCGCTCAAGAACGTCCAACCGTCCGACGGTATCTCGTCGCAAACCTCGAACGGAACGCCGAGCGCCAAGAAGAGCGAATACGCGTTTTCGCCGCCTAAGTAACGCGACGCGACGCCGTAAAAGTGTTTGAACGGCCCCGCCAACTTCGACCCGCCCAAGCGCGTATGGAACGCCTTTTCCCGCTTCATTCGCGCCGACAAAATCGGCCAACTTTGCGGCGGAATCGCGCGTAAACCGCTCATAAAGCACGTGTTGCGCACGTCCGAAATCGTCGAAACCGACAACTTCGACGCCATATTCTCCGGCGAAAGCGTCCCCTCCGGAAAGACCGTCGTCTCGCTGAACGCTCGGCCCGGCGCGCAAAATCGGCGATGCAACAACGAACTAAAGAGTTCGATCGTCTTGCTTTTCGGCGGAGCGAACCACGCGTCGCTAAACATTCCCTCGCCGACGCGGAAAAGCGAATCGCGGTAGTCGTCGAGCCGAATTCCGCCGCGCTCGCACCCCATATACATAACCATTATTCCGACGTCGACCGACGGATCCGCCGCCTGTTGCGTTCGGTAACACGCCGTCAAACGGTCGCAAAAGTAGTCGACCCAAGCGCGGAGGAGCGGCGTGTCGGCGTTGTTGCGCAGGTCGTCGAGCGTCTCTTCCCAACGGTTTTCGGAAAGCCCGGCTTTTTTCAGGAAGTCGGCGCGGCACTCCGGACAAACGCAACCGCCGATTTTGTCCGGCGACGAAGAAAAACGGAAGTCGTCGTCGAGGAAATAGTTGAACTTGCCGTACCGCGCTTTCAACGTTCGAATCGCCTCCGCGCTCTCGACGTCCGCCGGAGAATGCCAAGAAAAACCCCAGTTTTCCGAACCGTCCCAACGCTTCGCCGTCTTCCAATGTTCCGGCGGGAGGTTCGGGAAGTTCGAGTCGCGAGGGTCGAGCGCGCCGCCTCCGTGGCAAAACGGAACGCTAATCAAATGCGGTCGCAGCCCGGCTTTTTTGATTCGGCCCAACCAGTAATCGAGCTTGTCCCAAGGATAAGGGAAATAGCCGTAAAACCAAGCGCAGAGCCAAGCGTCGGTAACGCCGGCGTCGGCCCAAATTTCCGGCAGGTCGCCGTATTGTTCGAACATTTCGACCGCGGAACTAATATGAAACGTTCGCTCGGTCGCGTCGATTCGGATATTTTCGTCCGGCGAATAGAGAAGTTTCGACGGTCGCGCTAAGTTCGCCGCTTCGTTCGCGTCGGCGGCCGTTTCGACTCCCCAAACCGACGCGTTAGCCGCCGCTCCCCAACGACAGATTCCGGTCGAAAGCGCGCCGGCGGCGCATTGGACGATAAACGTTCTTCGCGAAGGACGCATTTTTCTCTCCTTTTCGCTCGATGTTTACTTCGTTTCGCGCCGAGGTCGCAAAATCGCCGAACGCCGCGACGCTCTATAGAATAACGACAAAACGCCCGCTCGACGACGCGGAAAAAGACGCGTCGCCGTTAACGCGAACGTTCTTTCGACGGGCCGAACTCAAACGCTCAGCTCGATTGTTCGACCGGCTCTTGTTCGGCGATCTCGTCGTCGCGCTCTTCCGCTCGCGCTTTCGCTTTCGCCTTCTTTTGCGACGCGCGATCGGTCGAAAGCACCTGCCGCAGGAGCGCGGAAACGTCTTCGTAAGGCTTTTCGTTCGGCGAACCGTTCGCGAACTGCATAATCGACTTTTGCGTTCGTTCGGTCAGCGAGACCAACATCGACGACGTCGTTCCGTAATTCGGTTCGGCGACGACGACGCCTCGTTTCCCGGCGAAATCGGGCGTTCGCGAAAAGGTTCCGCTCGCCGCGGCCAAAAAAGCGACCGCCGAGTCGAGTCGGTGAAGCGTCAACAACCGTCGGGCGTACTCTTGACGTTGGTCTTCTCGGTCGTCCAAACGATTCGAACTCAAGAGGTGCAACCCCGGACGCAACCGCTCGACGCCGATTTCCGTTCCGCCGTAAGCGACGCCGCCGCTCGTTCGGTCGACGCAAAGAAAATTGACGCCCGCGTATCCGCCCGTTTCGAGTTCGCGAACGGCGCGTTCGAGCGCTTCTTCGGCGTTCGCGCAAGAAAGCAACTCTTTGCAAAGAAGCCCGCGCGACCTCGGGTCGAACGGAATCGCCCGTTTCGGAGCGTTCAACGCGGCGACAAACATCCCGTGTTGGTTGACTCCGGCCCAAGTGCCGCCCGATTTTCGGTCGAGCCCGCAAACGACTCGCGGACGCCCCGATTGAATGCGCGGCGGCTGAAATTGTCGGGAATACTCTTCCTCGCGGTTCAGCGCGATCAAAATCGGCGCGTCGTCGACCGTTTGGTATTGAATGGCTAAAATACCCATTTTATCTACTCGCTCTCAATAAAACTATCGACGCGTCCCGAAAACGCCGTTTTTCCGCGCCCAACGCAACTTCGTCGCCAAGGCGACGCCGCGTTCGGCGATCGGCGAAACTTAAAAAGCGTCGCCGATAAAAAACGACTTTTCGAACAAAGCCGATCGTTAAGCGCAAGACGCGCCAACGCGCGCCCCAAAAGCGCCGACGGACGCCTGTCCGAAGCGCCGCCGAACCGATTTTCCTCGCGAATAAAAAAAAGTCGAAAAACGTCGACGAAAATTCCGCCCCCCCGCTTGCAAGAAAAACGGTTCGACGTATATTTTCTATTAACTCGCTCGGCGGCCCGATTCAACGAACAAAACGCGTTTTCCCGGAACGCGTCGCTCGCTTCGATTAGGCCGGTTCGGCTTCTCAATTCGCCGTTCCCCCCGTCGACGACGCGTTAACGTCTCGACGTCGAGGCAAGCGAATTCTTAAATTTTCGCGGAAAAAATTTTTGCGAAAAGCAAAAATTTCGTCTCTTTTCCACTATATTAATATAATGAACAAACTTGCGCAAATAGAAACCCCACTTTCGGGGGGAACCCCTTGTTTTTTAAAAAATTCCCCCTTGCGCGCTCCTTTTGCGAAGACGCTCCGCCCCTTTTTCACCTGAATTTCCGTTAAACTCCGTTCGTTCCTTACTTTTGTCTCAACGGGCGCAATCGTCGCGACCGTCGCGACCGCAACGTTCGTCGTTCCCGTCGTTCCCTGTTTCTTTCTCCTTCACCGGGTCGTCGCCGTCGGCGTTCTTTGTCCAAACGTCAAAATCGGCGCCGACGTCGTCTCGAAAACGGCGCGACGTTTCGGCAAATTGCTTTTCAAATTGACAAAATCGTTGCATTCCGTTTATTTTTCGAATAAAATGCGGAGATTTTGAAGGAATGTCGACGAAATTCTTGACTTCTGCGCTTTGTATGTTTAAACTAATAAAAGGAGCCGTCGCGTTCGGAAGAAAATTTTTCCGTTCCGCGCCGCTCCCTCGGGCTCGACTCGGAGCCGGCGTTTTCGCTCCGCCGACGCCGTTCCGTTTGTCCCCTTCCCGCCGCGCGCCGCGCCCGTTTCGCGCTTCGCCCCTATTTTGACCTTAACAGCCGTTTTCCGGAGAAGCAAATTATGTCGTTGCCTTCGCAATCCCGTCGCCGCGTCGTCGGCGCGCGCCGCTTGGCCGGTCTCGTTTCGACCTCGTTCCTGTTCGACGTCGCGCTTGCGCAGGGCCCCGCCGTTTCCGGCGTCTACAATCGCGCGGCCTCAATGCAATACGGCCCGGCCGGTTCCGGTTCCGTCGGAGCGAGCGGTTCGAGCGGATACGGTTCTTACGGTTCCGCCGGCTCGACCTACGGCGCCCCGAGCGCTTTCGGCGCGAACGCGAACGACCCGAACGCGCCCGTTCCCGGTTCGGTCGAATGGACGCCGATCGTCGTTTCGGAACCGGAATACGTTCACGCGAAACACGATACGACGGAGCCAATCCTCTCGGTCGCGACGATGGCGGAGAACTACGCCGTCTTGACGGCGAGCGGCGATAAAACCGCGCAAATTTGGACGCTCGAAGGCGCCGTCGACGAACAAAAAGCCGACTGGTTCGTCAACAACGGTCGCGTTCAAAAGACGTACAAAGACGCGCACCGCCAAGGCTTGACCGACGCGATTCTCACTCCGACCGAGTCGCACGTTATTACGGCGAGCTACGACGGCGTCGGGCGCCTTTGGACGATTAACAACCAAGAAAATATCCGCCCGTATCGCGGCGCGAAAGACCGACTTTGGCGAATCGCGATTTCGGACGACGGGCAATACGTCGGCGCGGCGTGCAACGACGGTCGCGTTTACTTCTGGGAATCGCTGACGGTCAACGACGCCGGAACGCTCCCGAACCGCGAAGACGCTCAAAAACTCGGCCCCGGTTTTGAAACGGTCGGGCACGAAGGGCCGGTTTTCGACGTCGCGTTCTCCCCGGACGGCGGTTTCTGCGCGACGGCGGGCGCCGACAATACGATTCGCGTTTGGAACCTGCAAATGTTCCGTCAAGTCGCCGTTATCGAAGGGCACGCGGACAAAGTTTACACGGTTCGTTTCTCGGACGACGGCAACTATCTCCTTTCGGCGAGCCGCGATAAAACGGCGCGTCTTTGGGATCCGGCGTCCGGTCAAGAGGTTTGCCGCTTCGTCGGGCACCTCGGCGCGGTTCGCGAAGCCGAATTTACTCCGAGCGGCGACGTTCTGACGGCGAGCGACGACGGCACGGCGCGCCTCTGGCGTCCGCAATTCGGCGCGAACGAGGCGAACGGCGCGAACGCGAACGGTCGTTCGGACGTTTACCCGCAAGCGTCGAGTTCCTTTGGTTCCTCCGGCCCGAACGGCGATTCGACGGAAACGGCGGTCGCGCAACCGACTCGCAAAGCCGGCAAGCCGAAGGGCGTCGAGTTGGCGACCTTTGAAGCCGGAAGCCCGGTCTTCTCCGCCGCGACGACGTTCGACGGCGTTTACGTCGTCGGCGGATGCGCGGACGGCAAAGCGCGAGTTTGGCGCGTTCCCGGCATGAGCGCCGCGGCGGATATGAACTTCGACTACGGTTACGGCGCCCAACAAAACGCGAACGGCGCGCAAGGCGGTTATCCGTCGTCCCAGGGCGCGCAAGGCGGCTATCCCTCGTCGCAAGGTATGCAAGGCGGCTATCCGGCTTCCAACCGTTCGACTCGTTAATCGTCGTTTTTGACGCTTAAATCGCAAACGCCGCGTTTATTCCGAGACGCGGCGTTTTTTTTTGCGTTCGGCTCGTTTTTTTCGCGAACGAGACGCAAGGGCGTTAGGGCTTGCTCGAACGTCGGCGAAACGTTCTTGGCTCAACGCGCCGTTTTTTAATCTCCGGTCAAAATTCCGTCGCGCTCGCCGACCTTTTGCTCGCGTTGCGCAAACTTTTAAATAAAACGACTTAAAACGCGGCGACGTGAAAATTTTCGACCTTGTTAAACGCGAATTAAGAAAAAAACGATAAAAATTTTAAAAAGCCCCTTGCGCAAATTGAAATTTATGGTTTAATTACTTTTGTTCCGAGGGTGATTAAGAACGAACGCTAACCCGCTTGTTCCTAAAACTCTTTGAACGACGTAAGTTGAAGAAGCACCCATAGCTCAATTGGATAGAGCATCGGTCTACGGAACCGAAGGTTATCTGTTCGAATCAGATTGGGTGTACTTTCAACAAGCGTTTTGAAGTTTGAAAAGCGCACCCATAGCTCAATTGGATAGAGCATCGGTCTACGGAACCGAAGGTTATCTGTTCGAATCAGATTGGGTGTATTTTCAATCTTTTGAAAACTTGAAACGCGTGTTTTTTAAGCGCGTCGTTTTAGTTTTCTTACATCGCGAGTTCGACGTTTTCGAACGTTTTTGAAATGCACCCATAGCTCAATTGGATAGAGCATCGGTCTACGGAACCGAAGGTTATCTGTTCGAATCAGATTGGGTGTATTTTTTTATGTCCCGTTATCCCCGGGACTTAAAAAGTTTCTTGACTCTTTTGGTTTTGACTCGGCTTCTTGAAAAATAGACACGGTGGCTATTTTTTCCAGGAGCTGATTTAATGAAAACTCGCCTTCCGAAACTTTGTCGGAACAAATTGCGCGACGCCGCGTTCGTCTATTGCGGCAAGCGGAAAATCTATCTCGGAAAATGGGGCGCGCCGGAAACGATCGCCGCTTACCGTCGCTATATTGCGGAATTGGCGTCGGGTCGCGTTTCCGTCGCCGAAAGCGCCGAAGCGGAGAAAACCGTCGTTACCGTCGCCGAGTTGGCCGTCGCGTTCTTGTCCGACAAAAAAGATTATTACGTCAAAGACGGCGCTTCGACGCGACAACACGAGCGTTACCGCGTCGCGCTTTCGTTCCCGGTCGAGTTCTTCCCCGCGACGCCGGTCGACGACTTCGGCCCGAAAAAGCTCCTCTTTTGCCGCGACGAAATGGAAAAAAGCGGGCGGTTCGCGCGGTCGTATATCAACACGTTAATCAACTGCGTCCGGACGGTCTTCCGTTGGGGCGTCGGGCTCGAACTCGTTCGCCCGGAAACGCTCGTCGGTCTGCAAGCCGTTCCGCTGCTCAAACGCGACAAGTCGACCGCCCGCGAAGTCGCCCCGGTCGAACCGGTTCCCGGCCCCGTCGTCGACGCGACGCTTCCCTTCCTCCCCGACCGCGTCGCCGCGATGGTTCGGCTCCAATGCCTAACCGGAATGCGACCCGGCGAAGTCTGCGCGATGCGAGCGGGCGACGTCGACCGCTCCGGCGCGGTTTGGATTTACACGCTCCGTACCGACAAGACGGCGCACCGTCGGGCCGCGTCGGCGAAGAAGCGCGTTCCGCTCGGACGGCGAGCGCAAGCGATTTTGACGCCGTATCTTGTCGAAAAAGCCGACGCCCCGGACGCGTTCCTCTTCTCGCCGCGCGACGCCGCCCGCGACCGAGCGTTCGAGCGGCGGCAACGACGCAAAACGCCCCTTACGCCGTCGCAAGCGGCGCGCGACGCGGCCCCGAAAACGCGTCGTTACAACGATTTTTACTCCGAAAATCTTTACTGCAAAATCATCGCGAAGGGAGCGGAGCGCGCCGGAGTCGAGCGTTGGGCGCCGAATCGATTGCGCCACCTCTACGCGACGGAAGTCCGCGCGAAGTTCGGTCTCGAAGCGGCGCAAATTATGCTCGGGCACGCTCGCGCCGACGTAACGCAGATTTACGCCGAGCGCGACTTCCAAAAAGCCGCGCAAATCGCCGCCGAAACCGCCGTCGCGAACGCCGTCGCCGCCGTCGAACGCGTTTGGGGCGACCGACGATAGTCCCTAAATCTCCAAGTCGAAAAACGTCGCCGTCGCGATTTCGGACGCGGCGACCGTTTGCGTCGGAATCACGCGTCGGCGGCGGTCATCGCAGAAGTTCGGCGTCGGCGACGACGGCGGCGGTTTTTACGTCGGGATAACCGGCGACGGCGGTCGCGCGCGTCGGCGTTCCGAGCGCCGTCAACGCTTTGGCGGTCGGGTGCGTCGGCGCCATATTGCTGTGTTGGACGGCGTAAAACGGACGATCCGTCGTTATCCGCCAACAAAGATATTTCTTTGTCGTTACAAGTTCGCCGTTGCGCAAAACAACCGACGCGACGTATTCGACGCACCCCTGACCGATCGCCGCCGACGGCGCCGCGTCCGACGACCAAATTTTTACCGTCGGCATATCTTCGATAAGATCGACCGCGACGCCGGTTAGAAACTCTTGTTTTTGCGGGTTCGGGAACGCCTCGACCGCTTGAACCGTTTCCGGTTCGCCAAGCCCGACCAAGACGTCGCGCGGCGTCGCTTGGAGCGCGATTTCGTCTTCGAGCAATTCCCAACGCCCGCGCCAAACGACGT
>JAFSFF010000377.1 GCA_017435375.1 Thermoguttaceae bacterium | reverse complement strand
CCGCGAAATCCTCGAACGCCAAACGACTCGCCTTCAAACGCTCGTTCGCGACGTTCTGCAGCTCGCGGAACTCGAACGCCGCGAAGAACTTAACGAAGACGCCGCCGTTTCGAACGACGCCGGAGTTCGCGAAACGGTTCCATTCGACGAAATCGTTCGCGCCGCCGTTCGAACTTGCGCCGATTCGTTAACAGACGGCGACGCGGCGCCGCGTTTGCTCCGCTGCGACGCGGCGCAAGTCGTCGGGGTTGGGCGGCTCCTCGAACAAGCGACGCTCAATCTTTTGACGAACGCGGCGAAATACGGCGCGCGCTCGACCGCCGACGTCGCCGACGGCGAAAAGAGCGGAACTTCGACCGATAAAGAAGATAGAAACGCGCAAGAAGTCGAAAACGCGTTCGACGTTTCGCTCGAAATCGCCGACGGGTTCGCGTCGCTCGTCGTTCGCGACTTCGGCGCCGGCGTCCCGACGGAGTTGGCGGAGCGCGTTTTCGAACGTTTTTTCCGATTGCGTCGCGAATACGGCCGCCGTCCGGAAGGAACCGGGCTCGGTCTCCCGATCGTCCGGCAGATCGCGACGCTGCACGGCGGAACGGTTCGTTGCGAACCGGTCGACGGCCCGGGCGCCCGCTTCGTCTTGACGCTTCCGTTAGCGCCGCCGCTTCCGAACGAAACGCCCGACGCGCCAACCGAAACCGCCTAAACCGCCGCCCCAACGACCGACGCGACCGACTAAAACGCTCGAACCGTCGCCGCCCAACCGGCGTTAACCGGCGTCCAACTCGTTTTCCGCAAGAATTTCCAACAAAACGCCGCGCAACGCCGGAACGTCTTGCCGCAACGTTTCCCAAATCAACTCCGGTTCGGCGGCGTCGTAATCGCGCGTCAAATATTCGCTTGCCGCGCGGATTTGCGCCCAAGGAACCGACGGACGCCGGGCTTTCAACTCGTCCGAAAGCCGCCCGACTAGCTCGCCCATTCGAATCACGCACATATCGCAAGCATACCGCGTTCGAACGTCGACGCGATACGCTTCAAAATTATCGCCCAGTCCATCGAAAAACGACGCGACGTTATCGCAATACTCGATCATTTTTGAAACGGTTCGATAATCTTTATCGTTCATAAACCCACCGTCCTTCGTTCGTTCATCCGACGTTTAACTCGTTTTCCGCAAGGATTTCCAACAAAACGCCGCGCAACGTCGGAACGTCTTGCCGCAACGTTTCCCAAATCAACTCCGGTTCGGCGGCGTCGTAATCGCGCGTCAAATATTCGCTTGCCGCGCGGATTTGCGCCCAAGGCCCCAACGAACGTCGAGCTTTCAGTTCGGCGGAAAGTTGACCGACCAAATCGCCGATTCGAATCACGTTCATACAACACGCGTCTTGAAAGGCAACGTCGGTTAAAAAAACGTTGAAATCGCGCCCGTATTCTTTTAAAATCGCCTCGATTCTTTCACAACGCGCAATCATTTTTTCCATAATTCGTCTCTCTTTATCGTTGTTCATCCTTTCCTCGCCTTTCTTTGCCACGTCCTTATTATACTCGACGAAAGCGCCGTCGTCAAACCGGTTTCGCTCTTTTCGGGACGCGAAACGCATTCGCCAAGAACGCGAAAACCGCCGCCGACTCGAACTGTCGACGACGGTTTTGGTTTCAACGCGGATTCAACGCCGGCGCCGCGGCGCGCCGTCGGTTAAAACGGCGACGCGGCGCGTTCGACGGTTAAGCGTTTGCGCGTCAATAAATTAAGTAATCGGCGCGAATCTTTTTAAAACGTTCGACCTCCGGCGTCCAAAGGGGCGCGATCTCCGAAATCGGCTTCCCGGCTTCGATCGCTTCGAGCGTTTCGTCGTTCAAGAGCAACGTGTTCGCGTTCCCGCGCTCCCATTTGTCCGGATAGTCGTTCTTCAAGCGCGACATTAACGCGACGCCGGTTTCGACCGCCCGGAACGCGTCGCGGTCGGTCAACTTGAAGCGGAGACCGGAAACCTCGACGTTCGCGTGTTTGCTCGCCGTCGGAGTGAAGCGGATCGGCTCGAACTCGATTCCCGGCGTCTTTTCGGCGTTCATCTTCGCGGCCAAATCCTCCGCGTCGATCCAAGGCGCGCCGATCGCCTCGAACGGCGTCTCCGTTCCGCGTCCGACCGAAATGTTGGTGAACTCCGGAATCCCGATTCCCGGGTAAAGGAGCGCTTCCGTCAACGAGCGCATATTCGGCGACGGGTTCACCCAAGTCAGCCCGGTTTCGTCGAAGTATTGGTCGCGGCTCCAATTTTCGCAAGGAACGACCGTCAAGTCGAGGTTTAAGCGCATTTCGTTCGCGTAAAGGAGCGCGATTTCGCCGACCGTCATCCCGTGTCGAATCGGCATTTGGAAGAACGCGACGTAAGATTCGCGGCCCGCGTCGAGGCCCGGCCCCGAAACGACTTCGCCGCCGATCGGGTTCGGACGGTCGAGAACGACGAACGACTTGCCGAGATCCGCCGCCGCTTGCATCGCCGAACACATCGCGCTAATATAAGTGTAAAAACGGACGCCGACGTCTTGAATGTCGAAAACAAACGCGTCGACGTCGCGCAACATTTCCGGCGTCGGGCGGCGGACGTCGCCGTAAAGACTGAAGACCGGAAGGCCCGTTTCCGCGTCTTTGCCGTCGCCGATGTTGCTCTCTTCAAGGACGCCGTAAAGGCCGTGTTCCGGACTAAAGAGCGTCGTCAGTTCGACTTTCGCGTCTTGCATCGCTTTCGGGATTCGGCGACCGTCGCGCAAAATTCCGGTTTGGTTCGTCAAAAGACCGATTTTGCGCCCCTTGAAAAGCGCATAACCGTCGCGGTCGAGAACGTCGATTCCGGCGAGCGTTCCTTGAACGTCCGACTTCCCGGCGTTCGGCGAACGGTAAACCGATTTCGCGACAAACGCCTTCGTCGCGGCGGCGTCCGGGCGTTCGCGAATCGCGTCGACGGCGATCGTTCCAATCTTCCCGGCGAGCGAATTGATCCCGCCCTTGCCGTCCGGGTGCAGACGGTTGCCGAGGAAAACGACGAACAAATCGAAGTCCGGGTCGACCCAAAACGCCGTCCCGGTAAAGCCGCCGTGTCCGAACGCCGACGGCGACATATTGAAGCCGCGGTTGCCGGAGTAAGGCGAACGCTTGTCCCAACCGAGCGAACGAATCCCGCGCGGAACCGCTTGCGGCGCCGTCATTT
>JAFSFF010000376.1 GCA_017435375.1 Thermoguttaceae bacterium | reverse complement strand
ACGCTCGTTTCCTCCGTCGCCGCGCTGGGTTGCGTTTCGCTCGCCGCCGCTTCGAACTCGCCGACCTCCCCGATTTCCTCCGTTTTGCCGACCGCCAACCCGCTCGAAACGGTCGCTTACGCCGCTCCCAACTCCGACTTGGCGTTGATTCGCGCCGCGAAACGGGGCGACCTCGACAAGGTGAAAGCCCTCCTCGAAAAGCAAGGCGCCAAGATCGACGCTCGCGACGACGACGGCGAAACCCCGCTCCACGCCGCCGCGGATAAGGCGCAACTGGAAGTCGTCAAATACCTCGTCGAGAAAGGCGCCGACGTGAACGCGAAAGACGAAGACGGCGAAACCCCGCTTCACGCCGCCGCCGACGAAGACGATTCGGCGAAAATCAACGACGCGAAACGCAAGAACCGCGTCGAAATCGTCAAGCTCCTGATCGCCCAAGGCGCCGACGTTAACGCGAAAGATCGCGACGGCGAAACCCCGCTGCACGTCGCTTCCGACGCGAAAAAAACCGACGTCGCGAAGGCGTTGCTCGACAAAAAAGCGGACGTCAACGCGAAAGACCGCGAAAAAGAAACGCCGCTGCACGTCGCCGCCGACGAAGGCTCGCTCGAAGTCGCGCAAGAATTGGTCAAACGCGGCGCCGATTTGAAAGCGGAAAACGACGAACGGCAAACGCCGGAAGCCGTCGCCCGCGAAGAAGGGAAACGCGCGGTCGCCGATTACCTCGCCGAAGCCGCCCGCTAAGCGTTAACGACTCGACGCTCGACAACGTTGCGAATCTTTACAAAAAATTTACATTGCGTTAAAAATTTCGAAACGTTCGCGCGGTAAACTTACTTTTGAAGTCGCAAGGGAAGCCGATAAAAAATTTCCTTCCTGAAAATTTGCGACGAAAATAAGACAAAAAAAGGAAAATCCGGTCGACGGCGCCCTACTTGCCGAGCCGCCGTCCCGGAACTCCGACCGCGCCTAACAAGCGCCGATCAAACAAGAAGAAAAAGCAGAAAGTAAGAGGCCGAAAATGAAAAAGTTGCAAAAATGGACGCTCGTTTCCTCCGTCGCCGCGTTGGGTTGCGTTTCGCTCGCCGCCGCTTCGAACTCGTCGACCTCCTTCAACCTCCCGACCGTTAACTCGCTCGAAACCGCCGTTTACGCCGCCGACTTCGAACCGGCGCTGATTCGCGCCGCGCAAAAGGGCGACCTCGACAAAGTGAAGCGCTTGATTGAAGAGCAAGGCGCGAAAGTCGACGCTCGCGACGACGACGGCGAAACCGCCCTGCACGCCGCCGCCGAAAAAGCTCGGATCGACGTCGTCAAATACCTCGTCAAGAAAGGCGCCGACGTTAACGCGAAAGACGACGACGGCGAAACCCCGCTGCACGCCGCCGCCGACGAAGACGACCGCGAAACCGACGCGACCCGCAAAGACCGCGTCAAAGTCGTCAAGTTCCTGCTCGACAAAGGCGCCGACGTCGCCGCGAAAGACCGCGACGGCGAAACCCCGGCGCACGTCGCCGCCGACGCGAAAAAAGCCGACGTGTTGAAGGTTCTGCTCGATAAAAAAGCGGACGCGAACGCCAAAGACCGCGAAAAAGAGACCCCGCTGCACGTCGCCGCCGACGAAGGCTCGCTCGACGTCGCGAAAGAACTCGTCAAACGCGGCGCCGACCTGAACGCGAAGAACGACGAAGGGCAAACGCCGGAAGCCGTCGCTCGCGAAGAGGGGAACCGCGCCGTCGCCGACTTCCTCGCGAAAGCGGCGCAAAAGTAGCGCAAACCGTTTAACTTTCCAACTTAAAGCCAAACCGGCGTTCGTCGAAGCCGCCCGTTAACTTCGCCGAGCGCCGCCTTTTCAATCGCCGAGGAGTCGCCCAATGGGCGCGGAAAAAATTTTGATCGTCGAGGACGACGCGTCGATTCGCGAAATTCTCTCGCTCCTTTTGGAGACGCGAGGATTCTCGCAAGTCGAGGCGGTCGGAACCGGAACGGCGGCGCTCGAACGCGCTTCCGAAACGCCGTTCGACTTGATTTTGCTCGACTTAACGCTGCCGGACGTCGACGGGTTGGACGTCTGCCGCCGACTTCGGTCGACGCCCCTCAACGCGACGACGCCGGCGATTATGTTGACGGCGCGCGGCGAGGAAACGGACGTCGTCGTCGGACTCGAAGCGGGCGCGGTCGATTACGTCGTGAAGCCGTTCAACAACCAAACGCTCTTGGCGCGGATACGAGCGCAACTCCGCCGAACGCAAGAACTTGCGTCGAACGCCGACGCGTCGAATGGGAGCGCGAACGGAAGCGGAAGCCCCGACGCCGACGCTCCGCCGAAACCGGACGTCGAACGAGACGGTTTGTCGATTTTCGTCGCCGAACGCCTCGTTCTCCGCTCCGACGGCGCGTCGCTCGACCTAACGCCGACCGAATTCGACCTGCTCCTGCTCCTTATCCGGGCGCCGGGCCGCATTTGGTCGCGATACGAGATCGCCCAAAAAATCCGCGGCGACGATTATATCGCCTTCGACCGCGCCATCGACGTTCAAATCGCGAACCTCCGCAAGAAACTCGGCCCGGCGAGCGGTTGCGTCGAAACGGCGCGCGGCGTCGGATACCGTTGGAAACGTTGATTTCGCGACGCTTAACGCTCTCGGGAACGCCGTTCTCGGAAGCGAACGCCGTTTCTTGCCGACGCGCCGTTCGTTTGGTCGCGACGCCTTCCCTTGCGTCTTCCCCGTCTCCCTATTTTTCCTATTTTAACGCCGACAGCCGCCGATGAAACGCCGAACGCTCTTGCTCCTTTCTTTCCCGCTCGTTCTCGCCGGAGCGTTCGTCGCCGGGCGCGCCGTTTTGGAACGTCAACAAGCTCGCTTCGAAGAAACGTTTTTGGCCGATTACCGCGAAGAACTCGACAACCGTCTCGACTTGGCGATTCAATTTTTTCAACCGGCGCTCGAAGAAAACGACCTCGACGCGCTCGATCATTACTGCGACGCGTTTTCGTTCGACGAACGGGACGTCGCGATTTT
>JAFSFF010000375.1 GCA_017435375.1 Thermoguttaceae bacterium | reverse complement strand
AACGCGACCGGATCCGGCTCCAAGCGCGCAAAACCGCCCCGCCAAAGGGTTAAGAGCATTTGGTCGAGCGATTTCTTCATCGCTTCCAAGCGTTTCGCGCCGGTCAAGCGTCGGGCGACGAGCGTTCTAATCGGTTTGACGTCGGGACTTGCGTCGATCATATGCGCCAACAACCGCCAAGGCAACGGGCCGCGACTCGACAACTTGCCGGGCGACGCGTTGCGCAGTTGCTCGAACTGCTTTTCCGACCAATATTGCTCGCGCGGGTTGCGGGTCGGCGCCTTTTTCTTCATCTTTTTCTTGGCTTCGCGCAGTTTCGGGTCTTTGACGTCGTCCGGAATTTGGTCGTATTTTTCGCGCCAACGCTCGATGCGAACGTCGTCCTCGTGCGCCAACGCGAAGACGTAACCGCAATCGTCGTACTGCGGTCGCCCGGCCCGCCCGAAAATCTGGTGCGCCGACGACGCGTCGACCAACTTTTTATCGCCGGGAGGGCCGTTCAGGAGCGTCGGCAAGACGACCGAGCGCGCGGGCAAGTTAATGCCGGCCGCCAGCGTCTCGGTGCAAACGCAGAAAGAAAGGAGTTTACGTTGGAAGAGCGTCTCGACCAACCGACGATATTTCGGCAAAACGCCCGCGTGGTGAACGCCGACGCCGCGTAACAACAGTTGACGCAACTTCGGCCCGGCCCCGGCGCTTAGGTCGTGATTGTCGAGTTCCTCGGCGATCGCCTTTTGTCGGGCGGCGTCGATAACGTTGCGTCCTTTAACGACTTCGGCGACGTCCCAACACGCGTCGCGGTTGAAGCAGAACACGAGCGCGGGCGTGAAGCGTTCGTCCTCCGAACCGGCGCACATCGACTCGAGATGCTCCGGCAGCAACTTGTCGCCGACCCATTCGTACACGAGCGGCGTTTTGCGTTCGGTCGACTGAACCAAATCGAGCTTGCGGTTCGCGGTCGTTCGAAGCCAAGAAACGAACTCGTACGCGTTACCGACCGTCGCGGAAATCAGCAGCGTTCGGATATGCGCCGGCAAGAGGCCGAGCGTAAACTCCCAAACGACCCCGCGTTCCGGGTCGGCGAACTGGTGAAATTCGTCCATCACGACGACCGAAACGTCGTCGAAGGAGAAAACCGGCGCGTCCGGCTCCGGCGCGACGAGCGCGGCTCCGGTCGAAAGTTCGGCGCCCGGCGGCGTCGGAACGGTCGGAGCGACCGTTTCGGCGTTCGCTATTTCGCCCAAAGCGCCGTTTTTATCGTTTTTCTTTTCCGACGCGTCGTCTTCCCAACTTACCGCCAACGATTTTTTCGCGTTCAGCGACGCGGCGGAGATTTTCGGACGCGCCTCGCCGTTTTCGTCGGTTTTTTCGTCGATCGCCCCGAACCCGCGCCAAGCGCCCGGCGTCGAACGTTGCGCGAACTCGGCGAAGACGTCGGACGCTAAGAGGCGATTGAAAAGGATTTCCGCGACGACGACGAGAATTTTCGCGTCGATATTTTCGCGACGGTTGCCGGTAACGAGCCCGACGTCGGAGCGATCGAAGCCCCAACGCTCGGCGGCTTCCTGCAATTCGACGTATTTTTGTTCGGTGAGCGCGATGAGCGGCGTCGTATAGTAGGCGCGTTTGCCGGTTTTGAGGGCTTCAAAGAGTCCGGCTTCGGCGACGGCGGTCTTCCCCATTCCGGTCGGCGCGCAAACGAGAACGCCCTGTTCCGACTCAAACCAGGTATAAATCGCCTCCTCTTGGAAAGGATAGGGGGCATAGGGAAGCTGGTCAAGATATTGGAGCGCCAATTCGTCGCGCGAAATTTCGGTTTCCGGCGTCATCGTCGTCTTTCGTTGCGAAAGTGGAATAAATACGTAAATTAAGCGGCTAAAATTTTGTTTGTCGAAACGCGCGACATATTCGCCGCAAGATAGCGCCGCGTCGAAAAAAACGCGTCGTCGCCTTGTTAATTATACGCGTTGAAGGCGTTTTGGGAAGGGCCCGCGTCGCCGGCTTTCGTTCGTTTGGCGACGACCGCGATTAAGAAAAAACGCCGAACCCTTTTAACGTCAAGAAAAAGAAAAAACGACGACTCCAACGAGCCGCCGTCTCAACGCTAGAAAATATCCCCGACTGGATTCGAACCAGCGACCTACGGTTTAGGAAACCGTCGCTCTATCCAACTGAGCTACGAGGACGCGATCGCGTCGATTAGGTCTGCGTCGATAAACGAAAAAGACCTCGTCGCGAACGAACAAACGCTAAAAACGTTTCCGATATTGTAAGCGACAACGCGGCGACGTCAAGGGGGCCGCCGCGCGCCTCGTCAATTTAGTCGCGGTAACCGTTCGGGTACTTCTTTTGCCAGTTGTACGCGTCGCGGCACATCTCTTCCAAACCGAGCTTAGCCGACCAACCGAGCGCTTCGTTCGCCAACGTCGGGTCGGCGTAACAGGTCGCGACGTCGCCCGGACGGCGCGCGGTCAGTTCGTACGGAATCTTCACGCAGTTTACCTTTTCAAACGTCGTAACCAAATCCAAAACGCTGTAACCGGTTCCCGTGCCGAGATTGTAAACGCTAACGCCCGGTTGCGCCTTGCGATACGCGGCGACGTGTCCGAGCGCCAAGTCGACGACGTGAATGTAGTCGCGAACGCCGGTGCCGTCCGGAGTCGGATAGTCCGAACCGAAGACGCTCAATTTTTCGCGGCGACCGACCGCCACTTGGCAAACGAACGGCGCCAAGTTGTTCGGAATCCCCAACGGGTCTTCGCCGATTTCGCCGCTCGCGTGCGCGCCGACCGGATTGAAATAGCGCAACAACGTAACGGAAACCTTGTCGTTCGCCCGAGCGAAATCGCGCAAAATCTGCTCGATCATCAGCTTCGTCCAACCGTAAGGGTTCGTGCAGCCGGTCGGCTCCGTTTCTTTAAGCGGGACGTTTTGCGACGTTCCATAAACGGTCGCGGAGGAGCTAAAAACGATCTTATTGACGCCGAACTCCTCCATCAGCTCGCAGAGAACCAACGCGGAGTCGATGTTGTTGCGGTAATATTTCAACGGTTGCGCGACCGATTCGCCGACCGCTTTGTAACCGGCGAAGTGAACGATCGCGTCGAACTTGAACTCTTCGAAGAGTTTGCGCGTCGCGGCTTTATCGCAAACGTCGACTTCGCGGAGCGCGATTTTTTTGCCGGTCAACTTTTCAACGCGCTCGATCGACTTCGGCGAACTGTTGCTAAAGTTATCCGCGACGACGACTTCCGAACCGTCGTTCAAAAATTCAAGCGCGGCGTGCGAACCAATGTAACCGGCGCCGCCGGTGAGAAGAACAGTCGCCATTTCGATTTCCTTTCTGCAAAACGCGTCGCGTTCAAAACGCCTCGACGCTTTAAGTTCGGCAAGCGGCGCGCCGTTCGTCGACGCCCTTTTTTATTTTACGTTCGCAAGCCGAATCGTCAAGGGGCGGCGACGACAAACGCCGTCGACGCCAATAAAAAAGACGCGCCAACCGAAGTTCGCGCGTCCTTTTTCAACCGAGTTTATTTTAACGACGTTCAAACGAACGCCTCAAAAAAACGATTACCAGTTGTTATTATTGTTGTTGCCGTAACCGCCGCCGCGATTATTATTGTTGCCGTAACCGCCGCCGTTATTGTTGTTGCCGTAACCGCCGCCGTAGCCGCCGCCGTTATTGTTGTTGCCGTAACCGCCGCCGTAGCCGCCGCCCGAGCTGCTGCTGTTCCCGGAGCTGGAGTTGTAGGTGAACATACGGAGGAGTTGGCTAAACATCGGTTGCGGAGCGACCAAGACGTAACGACGGTCGCCGCTGACGCCCGCGCTGGTCGAGAAACCGGCGCCAAGCGAGATGTAGCTGATGATCGGCATATGACCCGGATCCGGTTCGACGTAGGTAATTTGCGGCGCGTCGAGGTTTTCGTTTTCGACGGCGTCTTCCGCTTTATAACCGCTAACGTATTTGGCCGCTTGGTCTTGCGCAACGTTCGAACCGATCGCTTCGGCGCGAGCTTGACGGTCTTGGAAGGCCGCGACGCGTTGCGAAAGTTCGCGAGCCGAACGCGCTTGAAGTTGATTCAAGGCGGCCGCGGCGGTCAGGATTTCTTCCTTGACCTCTTCTTGACGACGACCTTGGTCGAGTTGAACGGTGAAGCCGACGTCTTGGTCGTCTTTCAGTTCGATGATCTCGACGGCGGAATGTTCGTTTTCGGTTCCGACGTTCGTGCGGATTTTGACCGTAACCTTGTTTTGCGCGACCGTGCCCCAACTGCGGGAAATCAGGAAGTTATAGTCGCCCGAAAAACCGGCCGGGCAGGTGTAAACGCGACTGCGGAGGCCTTCGCGGTTCGCTTCGAACGATTTCGACAAGTCGGTCGAAACTTCGGAGAGAACGCCGCCGGCCGCGGTGCGTTTTTGAGCGAACCAGCAAACGGCGCCGGTCGGCTCTTGAACGGCCAAGTCGAGTTCGGCGTCGCCGGCCCATTGGAGTTCGACGATCACGTCGCGGAGGCTCGCGGCTTGAAGTTGCGCTTCAAACGCGGCGGCTTCGGTTTCGCGACCTTCGTTCTTCATCTTTTCGATCAAGTCGAGCGCGATTTCTTCGCCGGCTTGTTCGACCGATTCGACGAGATTACCGTCCCAAACGATCGACGCGATTCCAAGCGCGACCCATTTCAGGGATTCTTCGTCGTTCAATTCTTTCGCCAACGCCAAACCGCGAACGTACGGTTCCGGACGAGTCGGCGCGACGCGAGCGACGTCGCGATAAATTTTCAGGGCGCGTTCTTGCGAACCGACCTTTTCAAGGTACATCGCCAAGCCCATCAGAACGACGGGGTCGCCCGAGAAGTCGGCGACGGAAAGGATCGCCGTTTCGATTTCGGCTTGCGGAGCGTTCGCGCGAATCAACGCGGCGGCCAACGCTTCGTACATCCACGGGGACGCGTAATCGTTGCGCAGAGCGCTTTTGATCAACGCGACGGCGGACGCCGGTTGGGATTTCGTCAACGCGACGACTTGTTCCATCGTTTCGAATTCGAACGCTTCGCGAGCCTTGTCGTAGTCGGCGGAACCGGCTTTCGGGGCTTTCGTCGCGAAGTAGGCGTCCCATTTCGCGTTCAGGTCGACCGGAGCTTGCGCGAGCGTGCCGCGAGCTTCCGATTTTTTCGCGGTTTTCGCGACCTTCGCGGGAACGGCGAAGAGACCGGCTTCCGGAGCTTCTTGCGCGTCGCCTTCGAGGAAGTTGCGCAGAATAGCGTCGTTCGGGCCTTCGGCGTTTTCGGCTTTCTCGGCTTTCGGAGCGCCGACGGTCGGGACGTTCATCATACCGCCCATCATACCGCCCATGCCGCCCATCATGCCGCCGCCCATGCCGCCCATCATGCCGCCGCCCATGCCGCCCATCATGCCGCCCATGCCGCCCATCATGCCGCCGCCCATGCCGCCCATCATACCCATACCGCCCATGGCGCCGCCTTGGTTCGGTTGCATAATGAGGTCGGCGACGGAGTAGAGTCGCAGACTGGTCGAAATTTCCGGGTTGGTCTTAATTTCGTCTTGGGTGGTGATGAACAGCGCGTCGTTCAGGATGCAGAAGTCGAGGTCGTAAGGACGCAAAACGATCTTCAGCGCGTTGCGGAGCGAAACGCCGGACAGGTTTTCTTGAATCATAATCGACGAGGGGGGCCCGCCGGCTTCCGATTCTTCGATATTAATATTGTCGAAAACGACGTTGATGTCTTTGCCTTCTTCGCGAAGTTGACGTTTGACGTCTTCAATCCACGCGGAGAGGGTGAGGTCGGAATCTTCGCCGCCGTCGACGTCGACCTTAACGTTAAGCGCTTGCGCGATACGTTGTTCCGCTTCGGAACCTTGGAGGTTCGTCGCGCTATATTTTTCTTTACGAACTTTGGTGAGCGTAATCCAAGTTTCCGGTTCCGGATAGGTGATCGGCGGTTCGTCCGAGACCGGGATGTGCGCGCGTTCGACGGACATCAACGCGTCGAGCAGACGCGGGCGACGTTTCATACGGAGCGCTTGGTTTTGTTCCCACGCGTCGGTCAAACGAGCGACGTTCGCGGCTTGCGTCGGGAGCGCGGCGTTTTCGCCGGCGATCGCGGCGGCTTCGTCGGCGGCTTCAGCGGCCAAGACGAACTTGCTTTCTTTGATCAGCGAGTCGAAGCGCTTCATAATTTCTTCGACCTTCAACTGATTCTTTTGGCGCGTTTGTTGCGCTTTAATCGCGGCGTCGACGATCGCTTGATTTTGCATCGCGGCGTGATCGCGAACCGCTTTTTGTTCTTTTTCGAACGCGATTTGTTCGGCGCAGGCGCTAAGGTCGTGCAGAATCAGCGCGCGGTCGGCGGCCGAGAGAACTTCGGCGCGCTTGACGTAAGCGATTTGCATTTTAACGCTTTGGAGCGCGGCGTCCGGGTTGTTGCGGGCGAGTTTGCGCGCTTCCGACATCGCGACTTGCGCTTGCGTTTTCATTTGTTGCGTCATCACGCGAACGTTCGCGTCGGACGCTTCGAGCAAATTCGCTTGATTTTCGTTTTTAATCGTTTGTTCGGCGCGAGCGAAGAGTTCGTCGACGTCGGAATTCACTTCTTTCGCGTCGTCGGCCGGAAGGCTGACTTCGACGAATTCGGCCAAACGTTTCGCGTCTTCGGCGTTCCCGTCTTCGACGGCTTGTTCGACGAGTTCAAGCGCTTCGTCGGTCGCGGCGTTCAGCGCGACTTGACGCGCGGCGAGCATTTGCGAACCGGCGATCGAAAGGGTCGCGCCGGAGTCGGCGGCGGCGTCTTCGACGAGACGATAAAGATATTGATTGCTCTTTTCCGAGGCGCTCGGGGCGACGCTCCAAGCAATTTCGGCTTCGCGACCGTCGGCGACCGTCGCGGGAATCGAGATTTCGACGTTTTCGTCGAGCGCTTCGGTCGTTTTGCCGACGACGTAGGTTTCGCGGTCGCTGCGGATCGGCGGAAGCGGACTCGGATAAACTTCGGCGCCGGCGATCGTCAGCGCGTTTTCTTCCGGCCAGTAGACGGTCGCGGTCGCGGCCCCGGCGAGACGGGAACCGGCGTCTTCGGCGGTCGCTTCTTTTTCGACGACGTAACCGCCGGTGCGGTTCGCGAGCGCGCCGAGGACGTCTTCGTT
>JAFSFF010000374.1 GCA_017435375.1 Thermoguttaceae bacterium | reverse complement strand
CGTCAAACCGATTAGAACGCTCGTCGCCCGACGCTTGACCGGCGCGAAACGCTTGGAAGCGATGAAGAAATCGCTCGACCAAATGCTCTTAACCCTTTGGCGGGGCGGTTTTGCGCGCTTGGAGCCGGATCCGGTCGCG
This sequence comes from Thermoguttaceae bacterium, assembly GCA_017435375.1. GTDB lineage: Bacteria > Planctomycetota > Planctomycetia > Pirellulales > Thermoguttaceae > RUG369. Next base: position 3,527 of record JAFSFF010000374.1, on the reverse strand, counting down.
TTCGGCGTTCCGCAAACGACCGCCGCGCTCGAAGCGGAGCGGGAATTGCGTCGCGAATTAGAAGCGTTGGAACGCGAATATAAGGATCAAAAGCGCAAGTCTAAACCCTTTGGTTTCGGGATTTTTGACGAGAACGCGCTGGTCGACCCGACGCTCGACGATTCGTTCGATCCGGAGGCGTTCGCGAAGGAAAAAGCGCGTCTCGAAGCGCCGGAACCGGAGCCGAACGCCGACGCGAACGGTTTCGACTTTTTCGGCGGCGCCGACCTTTTCGACTCCGGAGACGGTTCGCAAATCGCCGACGCGTCGACGCTTAACGCGTTGGACGGCAAGACGCTAGCGTCGAGCGAAACGTCCAACGATGAAGAACCGTCGGACGAAAACGAATCGACCGCCGACTCGAACGCCGAAACCGATTCCGAACCGCAAGTCAATGAAACGCAACGTTTAGCGGCGTTTGAACAGTCGGCGGAAGCGCTGGCGTTGGCGGCGTCGTACCAAGCGGCGCGCGCTTACCCGACGAAAAAAATGAAAACGCTGACCAAACTTCGGGGCGTAAATCCCGTTTTTGGGGCGTTTCTGCTCGAACAACTCGGAGCCGCCGACCTACCGGAACGGATTCAAGCCTTCGAGTCTGTCTTGGAAACGCCGGCGCCGGTCGCGCGCTGTCTTCGCGTCCCGGAGCAAGACGAGTTGCCGCCGGGGCGTCTCGCGACGTCGCGTTTGGATAAAGAGTTGTTGCAACGCGGGTTAGCGTCGGTCGAAGAACTCGTTCCGCGGACGGAGGAAGAGGAGCGCGAAGATTGGGAACGCCGCCGACGTTTTGCAGGACGGTTCGAAGAGCGCGTTCGCGTTTTGAATTTTGCGTCGAAGTTGCGACGTCTTTTCGACTTCGAGTATCCGGGCGTCGCGTTGCGAACGACGCCGGTTTGGGCGGCGGGCGAGTTGATTCTCGACTTCAAAGGCGACTTCAATAAGTTTATTATCGCCAAACACTTGCAAAAACAAGAAGGGATCGTTTTCCGACACCTTTTGCGCTTAATTTTGTTGCTCGAAGAGTTCGTCGAGCTGGAACCGGTCGAAGGCGACCCGCTCCAATGGCGCGCCGAGTTGCAAGATTTCGCCGACAAACTTGTCGAGTGTTGTCGCAAAATCGACCCGACAAGCGTTGAAAAAACGTTGGTTGCGTCGAAACGCTCCGATTTGCTCGATAAAAATTAAGCGTTTGACGCTGTGTCGCCGACGTTTGAGCGGCGACGTGTTTAACGTTATTTAAGCGGCGAAACTGTTGGCGACGCCGCGTCCATTCCGTTTTGTTGGTAATCATCGCGCGCTTAAATCTGTCGCATTCGCGGACGGATAAGGCGCAACATAAGAAAGGATAACGACTTATGAAGAAACGTTTGACGACGACCGCCGCGTTGGCGCTCGCTTCGTTCCTTCCGAATTTCAGCGCTCGCGCCGACGAAGGAATGTGGCTCTTTTCGAATCCGCCGACTCGCCAAATCAAGGAAAAATACGGGTTTGAAGCGACGCCGGACTTCCTCGAACACCTGCAAAAATCGAGCGTTCGTTTCGGTTCCGGCGGCAGCGGGTCGTTCGTTTCGTCGAACGGGCTGATTATGACGAACCATCACGTCGCGCTTTCGACGATCGCGGCGCTAAGCACGGCGGAAAAAGATTATGTCGCGAACGGCTTTAGAGCGGAAAAACTCGAAGACGAAATCAAGTGCCCGAACCCCGGTCTGATCGTTTTGCAAGAGATCGTCGACGTAACGGACCAAATCGAAGCCGCCTTGGTCGACGCGTCCCCCGCCGAAGCCGAAGCGATTCGCAAAGAAACGATCGCGAAAATTCAAGCGAAAGCCAACGCCGAAAAAGGCCTGCGCTGCGAAGTCGTAACGCTTTATCAAGGCGGACTTTATCACCTCTATTGTTACAAAGAAATCAAAGACGTGCGACTCGTTTTCGCGCCGGAAGAAAGCGTCGGCTTTTTCGGCGGCGACCCGGACAACTTCGAGTACCCGCGCTACAACCTCGACGTTACGTTCTTTCGCGCTTATGAAAATGGCGAGCCGATGAAGACGGAACATTTCCTTAAATGGAGCGATAACGGCGCTTCGGAAGGCGATCTCGTTTTTGTTTCCGGGCACCCGGCGCGCACGAACCGCTTCAACACCGTCGCCGACCTGCAATACCAACGCGACGTCTATTACCCGCATATGATGAACAAGTATCGTCGACGAGAAGTCGCGTATCAAGTTTTCGGTTCCGAAAACGACGAAAACGCCCGTCGTATTGCGACTTCGCTCTTCCGCATTCAAAACTCGCGCAAGAATCGCGGCGGGATTTTGAACGGTTTGCAAACGGTCGCGCTGATGCAAAAGAAGGTCGACGCGGAAAACGAACTGCGTAAACTCGCCGCCGAAAAGAACTTAATCGACGCGGCGTCCGATCCGTGGAAGGAAATCGAAACGATTATGGCCGGTTGGCGCGGGCGTTATCTCGCTCACGACCTCCTCGAAGCGAACGAAGCGTTCACGAGCGCGACGGTTGCTAAAGCTCGCGGTATCGTGCGTTACGTTTCCGAAATGGCGAAACCGGAAGCCGAGCGTCTCCCGGCGTATCGCGGCGACGCGCTCGAAGGAACGCGCAACGGTTTGCTCGGCGGTTTCGGGGACGACGCCGATATTGAAACGATGATGCTAACCGACGGACTTTCGATGCTTTACGAGTATTCGAAAGCGGTCGAAGGCGGGCGCGCGCTCGACGCCGTCGTGATTCCGCAAGCCGATTTCGACGGGATTTTCGACGGATTGTCGCCGAAATCTCGCGCGACGCAAATCGTTCAAAAGTCGCATCTTAAAGACCGTAAGTTCCGCGAATTGCTGATTAACGGTTCTTGGGAAGACCTGCAAAAATCGGACGATCCGGCGATTCGTTTGGCGTTGGCCGTCGAGCCGACCGCTCGTATGCTCCGCGATTACAACGAGGCGGAAGTCGCCGGGCCCTCGCGCGCCGCTTACGCGAAAATCGCGAAGATTCGTTTTGCCGTTTACGGAACGGAAGTCTATCCGGACGCGACGTTTACGCTTCGTCTTTCGTTCGGTAAAGTCGCCGGTTATACGGAAGAGGACGGAACGCAAGTCCCGTTTGAAACGAAGATTAGCGGCGCTTACGAACACGCGCGCGAACATAACTTCGCCGATCCGTTCGACTTATCGCAATCTTGGCTCGACGCGGAAGCCGCCGGCAAAGCGCCGATGGACGCGCCGATCAACTTTGTTACGACGAACGACATCATTGGCGGGAACTCCGGAAGCCCCGCCGTCAACTCGAAGGGAGAAGTCGTCGGTCTGATCTTCGACGGAAACATCCAATCTCTTGTGCTGAACTTCACTTACGACGACGAAATTTCGCGCGCCGTGCTTGTTCACTCGACCGGGATTCGCGAAGCGGTTCGCAGTATTTATAACTTGCCGCAACTCGCCGACGAACTCGGAAAGTAAGCGATTAAATAGTTTAGG
>JAFSFF010000373.1 GCA_017435375.1 Thermoguttaceae bacterium | reverse complement strand
TTTGCGTCGTTTGCGCGGGTTTAGGTATTTGCGCGGGTTTAGGTATTTGCGCGGGTTGCGCGGGTTTTTCCGACAAATGTTCGCCCCTACTTTTCCCGGGATTTTTGGGTCCTTCCAGAGATATATTCACATCTCTGGTCGCGCGGAAGCGTTCTAAGAATACACTGGCTTTATTTATTTACCTTTACTGCACAGGCAAATAAACTTCCAGTGTATTCTCTATTGTCTTCTTTTTGTCGGCTGTCGGTTCTTGCGCGATCGGGTATTATGATCGCGAGCAAGTTGGACGTCTAGATTTGATAATCGCTCGATTATCCTTTTGCTATGCTTTTAAACTTCAACTTTATTTTAACGTCTGAAAGATTTTTGTCAAGCGCGGAGGAAACTTAATTGTCGAAATATTTTGACCAACGGGACGACGTTAATTCGCGAGACGGCGACGGCTCTACCGCTAAGAATGAGACGGCGAAAAAAGAGAACCTTGCGCCGGAGCCGGAATCACATTTTATTTCTTATTGGGCGTTAGGCGTCGGCGTCAAAGAAAAGCCTTGGATTAACAATAGTTACGTCGTTCATATAACCGCTCCCCAAATGGGAAGCCACTGCGGAGACCAACACGTTAACGTCTGCTTAAATTGTCGTGGATTCTCCCCTAACCTCTTCGTCTTTTACAACGACCCGTTGCGAAACGATTACGCCGAAAGAATCGTCGAGCCCAAGTTTCGCGCGACTCATTGGCTGGCTGGAATCCTTGCCGCCGTCGACGATTCCCGGCTTTATGTCAACGACTCCGCCGACGTCTACTTCGAGTCGTTAACGCAAGCGCTGAACGAGAAATGGGATTTCGCCGCAAGAAAAAAGTTGAGCTGGTTTGGACATTTCAAAATCGGGGCGGAAAACGTTTTACCGTTTGCCGTTCAGTCGCATGAAAGAATTTACGACGGAGATTACGTCGATAAAGAAACTCTTTTCGTTTTGAATAGAGAACTTGTTAAGACGATTCGAGACGACCTCCCAAAATCGTTAACGCTTATTCACAACGAACCTTATGACTCGTCGGCTTACGGACTTACCAAACGCGAAAGAAAATTGTTCCGATTCAACGAAGAAGAATTTCGCGTTCTGTTGGCCGTCGTTAATAAAATATTGCGCGCCGAAGACGGACGATGTCGCGACGTTATGCTTACCCAAACTCCGATAATCGCCGGTTACCGCGACTCAATTACGCTCGCCGTTGAAAAGCCCGGCGCTTACGCGACGACCTACGTCGATCTTCGCGAGTTTGTTTTACGCGATCAAGTTTTGGCGGCGATCCAACTCGCGATCGCGATTAAAGAACAAACCGGACGGTTAACGCGAGGATCGCTCAAAGAGGCGCGAGGCTGGTTTTTTCAGCATTTTTCGAAACCGTCGGACATGCCGCTCCAAGACTACGATTGGGATACGATCGCCTCGATCTTTCCTAAAATTCAGTTTTGCGTTCACATTCTCGAAACTCGCGTCAAAGCGCCGTCTTGGATTCCGATTCGCCGCGCAAAGAAACCGAGCGCGTTTAAAACCATCCTAAATCGGCTCCGGAGGCGGTTCCGGAAGCGTCGCTAAACGAGAACGACGACAAACTTTCCGAGGTTCCGACGCTTTCGGAAAAACTCGCCGTCGGCGTTCGACCGTATTCGCCGGAGCCGCCGTCAAAAGCGGCTTCGCTCGCTTCGGAAAAGGAAACAAACGTTTGTTTGCGAACCGTTCGATCGTAGAATTCGGGACGAGACGCGCCCAATTCGTTGGCGGCGACGGCGGCCCCGACGACGCCGTCGAACCAGTGGTTTTCCTTTTCGTTCGGACGCAGCGACCACACGTTCACAACGCGGTCGTGTCCGATCGTCGGCGTCCAAGTCTCGGCGGAAAAATGCCGCGCAAGGAGTTCGTGTTCGCGAAAATCGCTTCCAAAGATTTCAAAGGAACCGGAATCGCCCACGCTTGTTAAAAGCCGATGATAAATAAACGTTTTCCAGTAATTGGAGTCGTAAACAACGTAACGGACGGCGCGCTGGTTGCGGTTGTTGGGATAATACCAGTTATGCCCGTGAGTTTCCCCCGCTTTCCTGTTTTGGAACGCGAGGGGTTTGTGTTGCGCGCCGAAAAATTTGCCGTGCGACGGGGTTAAAATCGGCGAAAACTTCGATTCGCGACAAAATTTGTCGACCGTCGCGGTCGATTCGCCCCAGCTGGAGTCGATCAGACACTTCCCTACTCGCAACACGCTCCCGTCTTCCCGGCGATATTCGCGTCCCAGCGTCTCTTCCGACCACATTTCAAGGGCTTTGCGCAGTCGACCTTCAAGACCGTCGCGCGGAAAGAGACTCGACAGCTTCGGATTAAGACTGTTCGACTCGAAAACGGCGCGGCGTTGTTTCGGAAACGTCCCGTAATCGATCAACTGACCGGAAAAATCGTCGCTCCACGCGCAAACGACGTAGTAAAGCGCCTCTTTTTGCACGTCGACGAACGCCGTTACCTTGTTCGCGGCGAGCGGAACCTCGTATCGCGGGCGATTATTGAGTTTGGCGGCCGTGTGCGCGGGCGTTAATTGCTCGTTTCCGAGGTCGACGGTCTTCGGTTCCTGCTGATATTCCGACATAAACGCCCATTCGTTCTCGAAATACTTGTTCATGCAGAATTGAAGCCCGGAAATCTCGCTTTCGAGGAACCGTTCCGGCCAAGCGACCTCGGCTCCGGCGTCCATCGCCTCGCGATTTGCCGAATAAAACGCCGTGGATTCGCTTCCGTCGCCGTCTTCTTGGAATTCTCGCGTTCGAATTTCCCAATACCGGTTCCATAACTCCATATCGTCGGGAAATCGGTAGAGAGCCTTCATCTTTTCGCCGCGCCATTCGGGGTGTAGCTTCCGATTGAGGAGTCGGTCGGCCAAATCGTTCCGTTCGATGACGGTACAGGGGCAAAAAACGGTGATGCTCTCCCCCGGGCCCGGCAAATTAAGGATCGCTTTGAAGATATTGTCGAGACGTTTGCCGATTTGGTCGTCGCTGCGAGCCGACTCGTCGGTTTGGGGGTCGTCGACGACGCATAACGTAGGACGCAAGTTCTCGCCGGTCTTTCGATTTTTCAGTTTCATCCCCCGAATGCGCCCTTCAATCCCGGCGTATCGCAAAACCGACCCGGAAGCGGGGTTGTTCGGCGTCGTCGGAAGGACGACGAGGTCGTTGTTCCACACGATGTTCGTGTGAACGCCCGCGACGTGCTGTCCGCCCGCTCGGTTCGCCGCCCCTTGCAGCTCTTCGATCGGGTAACAGATTTCCGGGAAGTCTCCGATGATCAATTCGTTGGAATCAAGGTCGGCTTTAATGGAGTTGAACGAGTCGCAAGCCGCGCTTGCCGTCGCTCCGACGAACAAAACGAATCGATGGTAGCCGAAGAGCAACGCCCATTCGGCGGCGTCTTCGCAAAACGTCGTTTTCCCCGAACCGCGGGGCATCGCGACCGCAAATTGACCGCCGGAAACGATGGCGGTCTGCATTTTTTCAAGAACGATAAGGTGATCTTTCGACCAAGGGCGCGAATATCGCTTGGGATGGTAGTGTTTGCAGAAAAAAGGCAAGGACAAGCGCGCTTTTTCGCGCGCTTCGGGATCGACGATCTCCGGAATCGGAGCGATGTCGCGACCGGCCAAGCTCGCCGAACGCGATCGTTCTCGCATTCGGCGTCGATGACGTTCGTAAACTTCGGCTTGTCGCGTCGCGAAATCGATCTCCATTGTTTTCTCCCTAGACGTTTGGTCGGTCAACGGAAATCTATTGTAATCTAAGGAGTCGCGAACGGTTTAAGAAACGTATCCGGCGGAGACGTTCGGTAAAACGACCGGTTCTTTCGAACGATCGACCGCGTCCAACGCGATTTCGACAAAAAGGTCTTTGGGGTCGCGCGAACAGTTCGCGCCTTGGTAGCGTTTGTTGATCGCGCACCAGCGGCAAATCGATTCGCGCGTTTCCTCCGCTCGTCCGACGGCGCTCAGCCACAAGTCGAGAAAATCTCGACAATCTCCCCAACAAAGATTATTTTTGTCGAGAACGACGTTAAAGGCAAACGAAACCAAATACGTCTTACAATCGTCGTCCGGCTCGTCGATCAGGTAAGTCGAGTCGCCTTTGTCGGCGTCGGCCAGCGCGCTAAACGTCTCTCGGACGTCGTCCGCTTCCCGTCTATTGAGTTCGGCGCTAACGTCGAATCTTAACGCGGGCGCGCCGTCCAGAGCGCCGACGTTGTTTAGATACTCAACTCTGTTCGCGATTTGATCGATGGAAAGGTTGAGAAAAACGTCGATCCCCGCTCCGTCCCGCCACTCCTCGACGAGGTCGCGGACAAACGCCGCTTGTCTCAATCGCATTAAATCGTCGGTAAGAATCTCGGTTCGTCGGCCCGTCTCGCCTTTTCTCGACGTCGCGAGAACAAATTCGACGCTCGGTTCTATTGGGCCGCCGTTTGTGTTCGCGACGTCGACGACCGTCAAACGAAACGGTTCGACCGAATACGCGCCCGCGTTTTCAACGGCCCTTGCGGCAAACGCGCTCACGATCATTTTTTTGAAACTCCGCTGGACGGGGCGCAATCCGAATCGCGCGCCGACTTCGATTTTTGCTAGCAAATTCATTCCTTCGCTCCTTCTAAGGTTGTCGAACGATTCTTATTCTAAGGAGACGCGGCGCGATTTTGAACGTTTAACCTAAGAGTATTCGCGAGCGCCGCGATTTTCGTTTGGTTTGACGTCGCCGTCTCCGACTCTTAGAGTACTCGCCGATACTCTAAGCGTTGGGGAGATGACGTAGATGACGTCGATCATTTTTGGGGGG
>JAFSFF010000040.1 GCA_017435375.1 Thermoguttaceae bacterium | reverse complement strand
TTTGGGCGCGCTTCCCGACCGCCGACCGTCCGCTCGCGGAACTCGACGCCGCCGCGAAAATCTTTTGGGGCGAACGCCTCCCGAAAACCGTCCTCGCCGCGCTCGCCGGAGCCGCGCTCGCGCTCGCCGGGCTGACGATGCAAACGCTTTTCCGCAACGATTTGGCGACGCCGTACACGCTCGGGATCGCGAGCGGCGCGTCGTTCGGCGCGACCCTGTCGATTCAATTCTCCGGAACGCTCGTCGCGGTCGGCGTTCCGCTCGCGTTGTTCGGCGTTCCGCAGGTCGTTTGGGGCGCGTTTGTCGGCGCCGCGCTCGCCGTCGGGCTCGTTCTCGCTCTTTCCCGTCGAGCGCAAACGCCGGAGCGCGTCCTTTTGGCGGGCGTCGCGACCGGTTTTTTCTTTTCGAGCCTCGTTTTATGCCAGCAGTACCTCGCGAACCCGACGAAAGCCTTCGCCGCGATTCGTTGGACGACCGGCGGTCTCCTCCTTTGCGAACCCGGCTATTTGACGACGACCGCCGCCGTTCTCGCCGTCGCGTCCTTTTTCCTTTATCGCCGCTCGCGAGAACTCGACGCGCTAACGCTCGGCGACGAACGCGCCCTTTCTCTCGGCGTCGACGTCGGACGGCTCCGCGCCGCGCTCTTCCTTTTGTCGAGCGCGCTCGTCGCCGTCGTCGTCGCGTTTTGCGGGCCGATCGGCTTCGTCGGCTTGACCGTTCCGCACGTCGCCCGACTTTGCGTCGGCGTCGAACGTCGGCGTTTAATCCCGGCGACGCTTCTTCTCGGCGCGCTCTTTCTCGCCGGCTGTCATACGTTCGCGCGAATCGTCCTTTTCCCGAGCGTTTTGCCGGTCGGCGTCGTTACAAGCCTCCTCGGCGCTCCGTTTTTCCTTTGGCTTTTGCTCCGCGAACCGAGCCGCGTCCGTTAAATTTTATCTTTCCGTTAAAATAAATTCCTTTTAAACGCAAAATTTTGGAAAAAATTGCAAAAAATAAGAAAAAAAACCTTGCGCTTTGCGTCGACATAGAGTAACATATAGAATAGAGACGAGGAGGTTTCGACGCAAAAGTCCGATTTTTTTCGCTACAAAACGTCGATTTATCGTTCCGCGCTTCGAAACGCGCTCGTTTATTTCCGCTCGATACGATTTTCGCGATTTCGAGCCCCGCAGCAAATTTTTTAACGTTAAGGAAAACCGTTATGGCGAAAGCTCAAAGCCGAAAAAGCGCGAAAGCGCAAGCCGTTAAGAAAGAATACGTTTCCCTTTCTCCCGCCGAACGCGAAGTTATCGCCGTTCTTTGGGCCGCCGAACGTCCGATGAAGGCTTCCGAAGTCGCCGACGAATTGGAAAAAACGACCGGCTGGCGTTTGAGTACGACGCGTACCTTCCTGAAACGCCTCGTTACCAAAGGCGCCGTCGAAATTCGCAATCTTCCGACCGAACGCGCCGCCGTTTACGTTCCGATTCTCGACGACGCCGACGTCCGCGTCGCCGAAGCTCAATCGACTCTTCAAAAATACTTCGACGGAACTCTTTGCGGTTTGCTGAGCTGCTTCGTCGAACGCAAATGCGTTTCCGACGCCGAGTTGCGTCAACTTCAAGACGTCATCGCGCAAAACCTGGAAGCCAAACCGGCCGCCAAATGCGCGTCGAAGGGTTGCAAAAAACGCAAGTAATCCTCGATCGGTAAAGAAATCGCGAAAATCGAAGGCGCGACGTTAGCGCCGCGTCTTCTTTTTTTCGTCGCCGAAGAGCGAAATTTCGTCGTTTACCCTAATCGGCGTTGTTTTACGTTTGTCTGTTTTCGCTTGCGTTCTCCTGCTTCGTCGTTTTTAACGTTCGACGCGGGCCGGTTTTGTACGCGCTCATTTCGTTACAATAATTAACACTATCAAAATTGTCGTCGTTTGTTTTTAACTCGCCTAACGCTCGCGTCGTCTCGTCGTTGCAACGTTTTTAACGTTCCCTCTTAAAACGGCGTTTCGACGTTCCCGTCCTTAATTCCCGACGCCGTCGCGTCGTTGCGAGGTTGCCGATGCTCGAATTTCTTTGTTACCTAGCGTCGCAAACATTGCGCGGTTCCTTTTACATCGTCTTTATGTTGACGTTGCAACGTCTTCTGCGCAACCAACTTTCGCCGCGCGTTCGAGCGGCGTTATGGGCGCCTCTGCTGATCGCGCTTTTGGCGCCGGAAATTTGCGTCGTTCGCGTTCCGGTCTCGCAACCGGTTGAAACGACGGTCGTCGACGCGCTCGAGCAAACGCGAGCCGCGTTCGTTCCCGATTCGGTCTCCGACGACGCGGCCGCCTTCGGTCTTCGACGCGTCGACGGTCGAGCCGTCGTTTACCTCCCGCCGTCGCCGCTCGAACTCGGCCCTTTTAAGACGATCGCGCCGCCGTTCGAAAACGTCGGAAGAGTCGAGCAAATTCTCCGGGAAATTCGCGACGAAACGCAAGAAGCGTCGTTTTCCAACGACGAGAGCTTCGCCGACGTCGAGGAAACGCCGCCGTTCGAGTTCGAATCGAGCGAACCTCTCGAATTTTCCGAATCGTTTGCGACGGACCTTCCCGAACCGACCGAGGACGTTCTTGCGCCGACCGTCGCCGACGTCGCGCAAGTCGACGAATCCGGCCAACTTAACGCGGAACCCGACGTTTCCTCCGAGAGCGTCGCGTCGCTCGCTCCGGCTCGACTTGAGGAAACGCGCGCCCAACTTGAAGACGCGACGCGCCGACAATCCGTTCCGCCGACGCGTCCGGTCGACCGTCGCGCCGGTTGGTTCGCGTTCTTCCAAGTCGCGGGAATCGTCGCCGTCGCGCTTTGGGCGTTCGGCCTCGTCGTCGCGTTCGTTTACCTCGTTCGTTCGGCGGTCGTTTGCCAACGTTGGATTCGCTTCTCGGCGCCAATCGACGACGCCGACGTTTTAGCGCTTTATCGCCGTTGCGCCGACTCGCTCGAAATCGCGGAGCCGCCGCGTTTAGCGACGACGACCGACCTTTCGTCTCCCGCGCTCCTCGGTTGGCGACGTCCCGTCGTTCTTATTCCGAGCGAATACGTCGACGCGCTTTCCCAAGAGCGGTTGTCGCACATCCTCCTTCACGAATTGGCCCATTTTAAACGCGGCGACGCGGCGACCGGTTTCCTCGCGTTCGTTATTCTCGCGACGCACTGGTTTAACCCGCTTTTTTGGTTGGCGGTTCGTTCCTTTTTCGCGACCCGCGAAGAGGCTTGCGACGCGATCGCGCTCGGCTCTTCCGCGCTAACGCGCCCCAATTCCGCCGCCGAATACGCCCGCACCCTTTGCGAAATCGCCCGACGCCGTCCGCGCGTCGAACAAGCGTTTGGAACGATCGGTTTTTCGCCGACGTTCCGCTCGTTGCGCCGCCGCGTCGAGACGTTGGGGCGTTTCGGCACTTGGGGCCGTCGCGCCGCGATCGGCTGCCTCCTCGCGTCGCTCGCCGCCTCGGCTTTCGCGACCGTCCGTTTGCTCCCCGACGTCGAAAAAACCGACGCCGCGACGACCGCCGAAAAAACCGACGCTCCGACAACCGCCGAAAAAACCGACGCTCCGACGTCCGCCGAAAAAACCGACGCTCCGACGTCCGACGAAGAAACCTCCGTCGTTCGCCAAAGAGCGCGTCGGCTTTTCGCGACGCTTCCGTCCCTTCCACAAAAGCCCGTTCCCCCGACCGTCGCCCCGAACGACCCGATCGCCGCCGTCGACGTCGAAACGCTTTACCAAGACGAAGCCGACCGACTTTTCTTCGGGCATTCGACGCAAGAACGTCAAACCTTCGTCGCCGACGCGGTCGCCAAACTCCGCTCCGCGCAAACGCAAGGCGAAGCGGAATATTACGCGGCGCTCGGCGACTACCTAATTCGCGAATCGGCGTTCTTTTGGCTTGTCGCCGGAGTCGACGCGCCCTTCCGCGACGACGCGGTCGCCGCCTCCGCGGAACTCCCGGCGCTCGCGGAAGGCGAAACGCCCGCCGACTACCCGAAATCGGTTTCCTCGACCGAACTCGACGCCGCGCTCGATCGCGCCGAAAAAACGGCCGACCCGAATTTCCGCTATTTGGCGGAGTTGCACCGCGCTCTCGCCGACGACGCGAAGCGCGACCAACCCGCTCGATACCGCGTCGATTACGCCGAACCGCTCGACGCTTTCGTTCGTTCGCCGTTTTGGCGCGAACATCTGAAGCCGCGACCTTGCCGCGGTCTCCGCCGCGAATTGGAAACGGGCGCTTACTTCCTCGCCGAAGCGGCGGCGCAAGGGAACGGCGACGCGGCCGCGAGCCTCGCTCGTTATATTGAAAATTACGACGTTCCGGATTTTGC
>JAFSFF010000372.1 GCA_017435375.1 Thermoguttaceae bacterium | reverse complement strand
ATGGCAAGGCGCGACCGTCGAGGAGAAGGCGCGCCCCTACCTGAAAATGGAGCGAAATTACGTCGGCGCCGACCCCGGTTTCGTCGACGCGGCGGCGGGCGATTACCGACTCCGCGACGATTCGCCGCTCCTGAAAGACGGTTTCAAGTCGCTTCCGATCGAGAAAATGGGGCTCCAAACGGAGCGAATGAAGGCGAAAGCCGCGAAACGCCGAGCGCGTCAAAAGTAAACCGGAACGCGCCGAGCGCCGTCGACCGACGTTAAGCCGGACGTTTTGGAGAAGACGCGCAAGTCGGGCGGCGTTGAAACCGTCGCCCGGCGCCCAAACCGCCGTCGAGTTTTGCGGACTCGGCGGCGGTTTTTTTAATTGAGCAGGCCCATTGGGTCGCCGAAGAGCAAGTTCCAATAATTAAGCTGAAGAAATTCTTCCGCCGCGTCCGAATCCGGGAAGTATTCCTCGAAGTTCTTGCTGCGCAAACCGGGAACGACGATTTTCGAGTCCCTTACTTGCAAGCGCGACAAGCCGTTCTTTTTCATCGCTTTTAGGATTTCGTCTTCAAGCTCGGCTTGAAGATAGGTCGTCGGTTGCTCGCTATGACCGGTTCCGTCGAGACAGCCGCAGGCCAGCGGCGTGTCGGGGGCGGGATCGAGCAACTCGAAATAATGTTGGATAAGAAAAACGTCGCAAATTTTCGAAACGGCGAAATAGACGGAAAAGGTCGTCGGGCAGTTTCCGATAAGAACCTCCGGAAACGTAAAATTCCATTCGGAAAGCGGATAGACGAACTGCGGGTTGATCTCGTGAAGGGGTTGAACGCAAACGCCGTTCTTTCGCGCAAACTCGTCGACGTTCTCCGGCAAAGGGAAGTAAGGCCGCGTCGCGAGGCGGCGATAGAGGTCGTAATCTTGTTCGAAGTAAATTTGCCGAATCGTCGCGTTCATTTTCGCGAACAGTTTTTTTACGTCGTTCATTTTTCTTCCTCGTTGGAACGGGGGGGCGAGCGCGGCGCGTTTCGAGCGAACTCGAACCGCTCGAGTTTTTAGAGAGCGAAGCGGCGTTCGACGCGTCGCGGCGTTTACAGGTTAATATCTTCGCTTTCGGGAAACGGCCCCTGCCAACGGTCGCAGCGAACGCTTCCCAACTCCGGCGACCAAAGGCGGCGAAACCCGAAACCGGTCGGTTTGTTCTCGCAAACGCGTTCGACGAAAGCGTCGGCGACGAAAATCTTGCCCGCGTCTTCGGGCAAGACGAAAATAGGAACGTCGCCGAGTTTTTCCTCGACGAACCAATACCGCGCAACCATATACGGACGCGTTTTTTCTTTATTAAGGTAATTTAAGACCGATTTTTCTTTATCCAGCGCGTCGAGCGCCGTCGTCGGGTGAAAAAGCGCGACGTCGGGATTCTCCGGGGAAACGACCGGCAAAAATTCGCCGTTCTGTTCGAGAAGATCGCGCAAAACGTCCGCCGCTCGGGTCGACAGAATCAAATAAGGCCCGGCGGTCGCGAGGTCGCCCCGCTTTTTGTTTTTATCAACGTGCTCGACTTCAAAATCGTTCGGCCAAAAGGATTTAAGCGATCGGTCGCGACTTCGAGTAATTTTCGACGCCAGCTCCGGGTTTCCGAGTTTTTGTCAAGCCAACCGTATTTGAGGTTGCCTTTGGGCGTTTCGGCGAGGTGAAGGCGGTAAATCGTCGACATTGCGGCGGCTCCTTCGAATGTTTGGGGGAAGGGGAGGTTTGAGAAAGTTTGGCGGACTGGGTGGACAAGGGTGTTTGAAACGTTTGAGAAAGAAGGGAAGGCGTTGGAAGAGGCGAGCGAGCGATTTTTGACGCCGCGTCGCGCCGCTTCTCTTGCGATTGTACCCGGAACGTTTCGCGAAATCAAGCGTCGGCGCGAAAAATCTTCCAAAACGTCGACTTTTTGTCGCAAAACGCGGACGACGGCGGCTTCGGCGAGGTCGGCTTCTTGGTGAAAGTTGACGGTAAGTTTGTTTGCTAAAACGAGTTAAGCGCGCTCGTTTCGCTCGTTTTCCGTTTCTTTGACGCTCTCTTGATTTTCGGACGTAGGAGTTGCGCGCCGAGAACTTAAACGCAATAAACGACGCGGGCAACCGCAAACGAAACGATAGGCGGAGAAAACGACGTATAAAATAAAGCCGGAAATCGTTATGTCGAAAAGAACGTATAGATAAACGTATTTTTTGGCGTAATAGAAGAAAGGCGTTCCCAAAAATCGAGCGTCCGGAAACGAAGCGACGCCCAAAAATAAAAGAACTCCGCCGATAAAGGGAGGAGCGGTTCTTTGGCGCGTCGCCTCGACGATATTGACCGCGCAGACGAGCAAACCGAGAATAAATAAGGAAGCCGCCAATACGACCATCGAAGAAGCGCCAAGGAAGTTGGGCGCAAGCAAAATAAACGCAAGGAGCGCGCAAAGAATCAAACAGCCGCTATTTTCTTTGGGATGCAAGACCAGGCAAAATAGAATTAGAAGAAAAAAGCTGAAAATCGACACGGTTTTTCTCCTGTTTTACGCTAATCTTGCGAGCGTTGGCAACGCCGCGCTCACTTCTTGCTTTACTTAGGGCGTCAAAAGAGAGGCGACGCCGACGCGTCTCGCCTTTGCGTTCAAGATTTCAATTTTACCGCTAACAACCGCGTCGGCGGAAGCGGCGGCGCCCGGCGCGACTTTTTGTCGCGTCGTTTTCGATTGTACCCGATCGACTTAGCGAAATCAAGCGTCGGCGCGAAAAAATCTTCCCAAACGTCGACTTTTTGTCGCAAAACGCGAACGACGGCGGCGCTCGGGCCCGTCGCGACGTAAAAAAACGCCGTCGAGCTTGCAAACTCGACGGCGTTTTGAGAACGAGAAACGCAAGAAGCGTCAGCGGGGGAGGCGCAGTTCTAACGTCTTTTGTTGCAGCGCCATACGCGCTTTGATCTCTTCGAGCGAGTCGCCGCCGAACTTTTCGACGATCGCCGCCGCGATCTCGAACGCGACGACGTTCTCGACGACGACCGACGCCGCCGAAATCGCGCAAGCGTCGCTTCGCTCGTAAGCCGCCTCGACCGGGGCGAGCGTCGCCAAGTCGACCGAACGCAACGGTTTAAGAAGCGTCGGAATCGGCTTCATCGCGGCGCGAACGACGATCGGCTGGCCGTTCGTCATTCCGGCTTCGAGCCCGCCGCAACGATTCGTCGGACGAACGAACCCGAGCGAACGCGTCGAACGGAGCGAAGCGTCCCAAAGAATTTCGTCGTGCGATTGCGAACCGGGCGTCTTCGCGAGCGCGAACCCGGCGCCGATTTCGACGCCCTTCATCGCTTGAATCGCCGCGACCGCCCCGGCGATTCGACCGTCCAGTTTCGACGACCACTGCGCGTGCGTCCCGAGTCCGAACGGAACGTTCGTAACGCGAACTTCGATCAAACCGCCGATCGTGTCCCCGGCGGTTCGGGCGTCGTCGATCGCTTTCTTGGCTTCCGCGTCTTTGTCGGGGCGGAGCGAAAAAATTTCATTCCCGTCGCGAATCGTTCGCAACTCTTGCGCCGAAAGCGTTTCCGTCGACGCGTCCGGCGTCAGGTCGACCGCGCCGACGCCCGAAACGAAACCGACGACGTCGATTTCCAGTTCGCGGAGAAGCAACTTCGCCAACGCCCCCGCCGCGACGCGAGCCGCCGTTTCGCGAGCGCTCGAACGCTCCAAAATCGGACGAATCCCTTGACCGTATTTCATCGAGCCGGTCAGGTCGCCGTGTCCCGGGCGCGGTTGCGTCGGCGTCGGCATTTCGTCGATTTTGTAGTCGCGGTTTTTGACCCAAAGGAGAATCGGCGACCCCATGCTGACGCCGCGCCAAATTCCCGTTAAAATTTCCGCCGAGTCCGTCTCGATTTTTTGCCGTCCGCCGCGACCGTACCCGCCTTGACGGCGCCGAAGCTCCGCGTCGATGAACGCCGAGTCGAGCGGAACGCCCGCCGGGAACCCGTCGACCAACGCCGCGAGACCTTTGCCGTGCGATTCGCCCGCCGTTTGGTAAGTCAACATATCGCGCCTCCTTCAAAAAACGCCGCTATTAATAAGGGGAAAACTGGGGGAAATTGGGAAAGAAGATAGGGGAAAAAACGCCGCTCGTTCGAACCGCGTTCGAAGAGACGGGCCGGAACGCTAACGACGTTTGGTTTCGTCGCCGCCGTCTTTTATTTAGCGTTTCGCGTTGGGCCCGTCCGACGTAAAGGCAAAACGCGACCTCCGCCGTCGACGTTCTCTAATTAAGCCGACGGCGTTAAGGTTTCGCGGTTATTTAGCGTCCAAATCAAACGCGGAGATCGACGTCGTCCGCGGCCAAGTCGGCGTAACGAGCGCGAATCGGCTCGACCACTTCGGCGATGAACTCGTCGACTTGCTCCGGCGCGCGCCCGACGAACTTCGACGGATCCATCTCGGCGTCGATATCGACCGACGCGAACGCCGGGTCTTTGCGGAGACGTTCGAGGAGGTCGTTTTCGCCGCCCTCGATCTTGACGACGTTCGCCGCCGCGACGCTGTGTTGGCGAATGTGTTCGTGCAGGTCTTGACGGTCGCCGCCCGCTTCGACCGCCGCCATCAAGATGTTTTCGGTCGCCATAAAGGGCAGCTCGGCGCGGAGGTTCTTCTCGACGACTTTCGGGTAAACGACGATATTTTCGACGACGTTTTGAATGACGATCAAAATCGCGTCGATCGCCAAGAACGCTTGCGGAATCGACAAACGACGGTTCGCGCTGTCGTCGAGGGTGCGTTCCATCCACTGCGTCGCGATCGTCATCGCCGGGCTCGATTGCAGGCTCATCACGAAGCGGGCCAGCGAGCAGACGCGTTCGCAACGCATCGGGTTGCGCTTGTACGCCATCGCGCTCGAGCCGATTTGGTTCTTTTCAAACGGTTCTTCGAGTTCCTTTTTGTTCGCGAGAATGCGCATATCGGTCGCGAACTTGTGCGCGCTTTGGGCGATTCGCGACAAAATATCGAGAATTTGCGCGTCGAGCTTGCGCGGGTACGTTTGGCCGGTAACGGCGAACGCTTTGTCGAAGCCGATTTTGTCGCAGACGCGGCGTTCGAGTTCGCGAACTTTGGCGTGGTCGCCGTCGAAGAGTTTCAGGAAGCTCGCTTGGGTGCCGGTCGTGCCTTTGTTCCCGAGCGTTTTGAAGTTCGCAATGCGGTATTCGAGGTCTTCAAGGTCGGTCGCGAAGTCGTAAGTCCAGAGCGTCGCGCGCTTTCCGACGGTCGTCGGTTGCGCCGGTTGGAGGTGGGTGAGGCCCAAACACGGCAGAGCGCGGTACTCGGCGGCGAACTTCGCGAGGCGGTCGATCACGACGACGAGGCGGTCGCGCACCATACGGAGCGCTTCGCGGTAGAGGATCGCGTCGCCGTTGTCCGTAACGAAGCAGCTGGTGGCGCCGAGGTGAATGATTCCCTTGGCGTTCGGGCAGAGGTCGCCGTAAGTGTGGACGTGCGCCATGACGTCGTGGCGGAGTTTTTTCTCGTACGCGGCGGCGACGTCGAAATCAATGTCGTCGACGTGTTCTTTCAGCTCGTCGATTTGCGCTTGCGTAACCGGAAGGCCGAGTTCGAGTTCCGCTTCGGCCAGCGCGATCCAAAGTTTGCGCCACGTCGAAAATTTCTTTTGCGGGCCGAAGTGTTCGCTCATTTTCTTCGAAGCGTAACGAGCGATCAACGGATTGTCGTAATTCAAATAATCTTTCATAGCGAGCCTTTCCGACGGCGGTTTTTCCGGGCGTTCGAGGTGGTGCGTTGTTTGGGAAGTCGAGCGTTCGGCGGAGCGGCGTTTGACGGCGGCTCGGAACGCGACTTATTTTCATTATCCGCAAACGGAGCGGAAGGTCAAGGGGTTCGAGCGCTTCGGCGGCCTTTCGGAACGCTAACGGGGAACGGTCGCGACGGTTGGCGAAGACGCGGAAGATAGGCGGTTGGTGTAAAATGGCGAAACAAAGCGGCGGGCGGGGCGTCGAAATTAAGCGGTTGGTCGCAAACGGGCAAGGGCGGGAAAGAAGCCGGTTGCGAAGACGCGGAAGATAGGCGGTTAGCGTAAAACGACGAAAATGGGTTGTTTAAGGAAAATGAGAAAGAAGGGGAAAGCGCGGCGGCTCGGGAAACGAAAGGAAAGAGCCGGTCAAAAAGCGTCAAGAAATAAAAAAACCGCGAAGCGTTAACTTCGCGGTTAATCGGGGCGACACGATTCGAACGTGCGACCTCTACGTCCCGAACGTAGCGCTCTAGCCAGGCTGAGCTACGCCCCGTTTTCGGTTCGACGCTTAAAACGCCGTCAAAAAGCGTTTCGCATCCTCGGGAAAAACGTCGCGTTCGGCAAAACGAACTTCGACGCTAATTTCGCTTTCGCTCCAAAAGAGGAAAACGAAAAATCGGGGCGACACGATTCGAACGTGCGACCTCTACGTCCCGAACGTAGCGCTCTAGCCAGGCT
>JAFSFF010000371.1 GCA_017435375.1 Thermoguttaceae bacterium | reverse complement strand
TATCATATCGACGGTTTCCGGTTCGACTTAGCGTCGATTTTGAGCCGCGACCGCTTCGGTCGTCTCGTCGGGAATCCGCCGATTTTGGAGACGATCGCCGAAGACCCTTGTCTCGCCGGGACAAAAATTATCGCCGAGGCTTGGGACGCGGCGGGCGCTTATCAAGTCGGCGAGTTCGGCTCGCACGCGCAACGCTGGGCCGAGTGGAACGGGCGGTTCCGCGACGACGTCCGCCGATTTTGGCGCGGCGACGACTGGGCGCTCGGTTCCTTCGCGACCCGTTTTTCCGGCTCGAGCGATCTTTATCAAAAGAGCGGGCGTTCGCCGAACAGCAGCGTCAACTTCGTTACCGCGCACGACGGCTTCACGTTGAACGACCTCGTTTCGTACAACGGCAAGCACAATTACGCGAACGGCGAGGAGAACCGCGACGGCGAGAACAACAACGTCAGTTACAACTTCGGCGTCGAGGGCGAAACGACGAATCCGCGCGTCAACGAACTCCGCGGACGGCAAGTTCGCAACTTCTTGACGACGTTGATGTTAAGCCAAGGCGTTCCGATGCTCGTCGCCGGGGACGAAGCGCGTCGCACGCAGCAAGGGAACAACAACGCCTATTGCCAAGACTCGCCGATTTCTTGGCTCGACTGGGCTCGAATCGAGGAAAACGAGGATTTGCGCCGGTTTTGCGCCGCGCTGATTCGCTTCCGCCGCCAAGAGGCGACGCTCCGCCGCCGCGACTTTTTCACCGGCCGTCCGCAAACGCCCGGCGAGCTTCCGGACGTTTCTTGGTTCGACCCGCGCGGCGGCGCCGTCGATTGGGACGCCGCGCAACCGCCGACGATGACCTGCCTCGTTTCCGCGCTCGACGTCGCGAACGACCCGGCGGTCGACGCGGAGGCTCGTCGTTGGGCCGCGACGGTCGAAACCGGCGTTCCGTTCAACCTAATCGCCGAAGCGGCGCCGGAGTCGCGTTATCATATTTTAACGATGTTCAACGCGTCGGCTTATCCGCAAACCTTTTATTTCCCGGCGGTTGCAACGCACCCGGATTTCGAATGGCGCGCGTTTGTCGACACGGCGGCCCCGGCCCCGCTCGATATTTACCCGGACGCGGACGGCCCGGCCCCGTTTGTTCGCGGCGCGCTTTTGCTCCCGGAACGTTCCCTGAAAGTGTTCGTTTGCGAAGCGCGCCCGAAAGAAGCGGTCGTTCAACCGCGTTTGCAATAAGCGGTTTCGTTTTGAATCCTGTTTTCGGCCAAAGCCAACCAAACAGTTAACCGTTAACGTCGCGCCTTCGATTTCCGTTTGATTCTTAAAATCTAACCTTAATCGTTCGCGCGACGTTATTTCATTAACGCTCTCTAAAACAATGAACGTTTCCTCGTTTATTCCGCTCCTTTTCTCGAAACGCGCCGCCGTCGCGCTTCTTGCGACGCTAACGTTGGGCGGAACGCCCGATTTTGCGTTCTTACCTATTTTCTCCCAAGCGCCCGTTTTTCGCGATTCCGCTCTTTTCGCGCAAGAGGAAGCGCCGAAGTGGGACGCGCTCCTCGAACGCCGCGACGGTTGGCTCGCCGCCGACGGGATTTACTCGCTCGAACTCGACCGCGACGCCGCCGACGCAAACGCCCCGAACGCCGTCCAAGTCGACGCAAACTCGCCGACTTCGCGAAATTTGACCGTCGAAGCGTCGCGTAAAACGCTTTTCCTTTTCAGCGATACCTTCGGCGGCTCGACGAAAAACGACGGGCGCGACTTCGACGAAATCAATATGTCGAACCATTCGTTCGCCGTCTTGACCGGAACCACGCCGAATCCGGCCAATATCGCGTTTTTTTGGCGGAGAGAAGCGGAAAACGGAGAATTTGCGCCGATTAAGCAAGACAGTCAACCGAGCGAAAGCGCGTCAAAGAGAGGAAAAAGCGAAACCGGCGAAGAAAAACCGACTTTACCGAAGCGTCTTGCGCCGCGCAACCCGCTCGGCGTCGACCGTTGGCTCCAAGACGGCGTCGTTTGGCGCGGTCGCGTTTGGACGTCGGCGCTTCTCGTCGGCGCGGGTTGGAAGCCGGAACGGGTCGACGCGGTATCGATCGGGCTCGACGCGAACGGTTCTCCCGATTTTGACGACGTTCGAATCGACGAAACGGCGCCCCTTTCGTTCAAAACGGAAACGGCGCAAGTCGTTTTCGGCGCGGCGATTTGCGACGACGCGGACGACGGTTTCCTTTACGTCTTCGGCTATCTCGACCGTTTCGACGTCGGGAGTCGCAAAGACCTCGTCGTCGCTCGGGCGCCTCGGGCGAGTTTCGACGATTTTTCGACTTGGCGTTATTTCGACGGTCGCGCTTGGTCGCCGAACGTCGCGGACGCGGCGCGCCCGGAAGCGGGGCTGGTCGAGCGGGTTTCGACGGAGTTTTCCGTTTCAAAAATCCCAAGCGGCGCGAACGCGGGTCGTTATTTGCTCGTTTACACGCCGGGCGTTATCGGCGACGAAATCGCGTTCCGAGTCGGCGACAGTCCGGTCGGGCCGTTCGGGTCGGAAACGATCTTTTACCGCTCGACGGTTCCGCGCCAATTCGAACGCGGCGTCCGCTGTTACAACGCGAAAGCGCACCCGGCGTTCGGCGACGACGAAAAAATTCTCGTTTCGTACAACGTCAACCGCTTAGGAACGCTCCCGCGCCGCCCCGCCGAGTACCGCCCGCGCTTCGTTTGGCTCCGTTATTCGACCGTCGACGCCGCGACCGCTTCCAACGAACAAAACGCGAAACAAAAAGACGAACGACGTTAAAGTCGACGCAAAGCGCTTGTTTTAGCGTTGTTTTTAAGAAAAAGCGCGCCGTTTCGGTCGTTTTCGCCGTCAGCGCG
>JAFSFF010000370.1 GCA_017435375.1 Thermoguttaceae bacterium | reverse complement strand
GGCGCTTTTCCTTCCGACTTTCCTTTAGAAACGAAACGCGATTGACGTCGCGGGGATTGTTATTATGCTGCGAAAATATCGATTTCGAACGTTGGCCGCCGTCGTCGCGGCGCTTTTGAGCGTTTCGCCGGAGCTTGATTTAACGGTTTCGCCGTCGTCGGAGGGAACCGCCGTCGCGCAACCTCCGCAAGGAGGCGGACGCGAAGGCCGGCAAGGGCGTCAAGGCGGAGGCGGAAACTGGAACCGTCAAGGGGGGAACCGTCAAGGGGGCGGGAACTGGAACCGTCAAGGCGGGCCCGGAGGAAATCGTCAAGGCGGCCCCGGCGGACGCTTTTCGCCGGAGCAAATGATTCAAAGTATGACGCCGGAACGCTTCGAGCGGTTGCGCAATAATCCGGGTTTTGCGTCGCGAATGAAGGAAATGGTCGGCGCCGATCGTTGGGCGCAATGGGAACGCGGCGATTTTAGCGCCGGAGAAACCGCCGCGCAAGCCGCCGAAAAAGCCGCCGCGGCCGCCGCCGGCGAACTCGTCGAAATGGCGGAAATGACCGACGAAGAAAAAGCCGCCGCCGAAGCGACGCTCAACGCCGGAACCGTTCCGAAATTCAACGCCGACGGCGAAAAACGCTATTCGCCGGAAACGGAAAACGAATATTACAGCCAATCGATGGCGCGTCGCGACGACGCGCTCGTTCCGACCGCTCCGCTCGCGTTGCGTTTTTACGGGCGGTTTTTGATTGGAAAATACGACGCCGACTCGAACGGAACCCTCGAACGCGCCGAATGGGAAGACAAATTGAAAGGCGCGCAAGCGATCGACTTGAACGGCGACTGGACGCTGACCGACCAAGAAGTCCTCTTTTATTTGGCGCGATACGCCTCCGGAAGAACGATTCATAATCCGGCGCCGAAACGCCCGACGTTCGTCGCCAACCGCGTCGTTCTCGACGAAGATAAGGAAACCCGCATTCGCCCGGCTTCCGCTCCGATGCGTCGCGAAACCGCCGACGCCGCCGCGGCGACCGATAAAGAAAACGACAACGCGTTGGCCGAAATGTCCGACGAAGAGGTGATCGCGATGTTCGTCGAAGAGAACAAAGCGTTGGAGGACGTCGAAGATAAAGAATTGCTCGGCGTGTTGCTGGCGGAAATCGACTCGGCGACGCGGCGCGAGTACGCGGCTCCGCCCGAAGCCTTGAAAAACGTTCCGGTTTGGTTCTTGGCGCGCGACGTCGACGGCGACGGACAGTTGACGCTCCGCGAATTCGCGCCGACCCTCTCGACCCCGGCGGTCGCGTATTTCGGCAAACTCGACAAAAACGGCGACGGGCTCGTCGTTCCGGACGAAGTTCGTTAAACGAACGCGCTCGATTAATGCGTTAAAAAACGCGGCTCGAACTTCCGCGCGAGCCGCGTTTTTTGCGTTTCTTGCCAATATTATATTAATAAGAGGGAGAAAACGTCGCGTTTCGAGGTCGGCGCGCCGCGCTGAAACGCTTGCGCTCGTTTATTTTTGCGTCGACTCCATCGACCAAGCGGCAATCCAACGAGGTTCCAAACGACGCGGGTTTTCCAGCGTTTGCTCGACGCGTCGCGCTAAATCGTCGAGGTGCGCCGCGCCGTAAAAGACGGCGATCTTCGTTTTTCCCGCTTCGAGTTCTTGCTTGGCGACTTTGAGCGCGATTTTATTGCGATAATGAATCAGCGCCGTTTCTCGCTCCGCTTGCGCGTCGTTCGACGAAGGGGAAAGTTCCGTTCGCGCCAGTTCGTCGGCGAAGAGTCGACGGAGCGTCAGCCGTTTGTCTTTGGCCAAGAAATAAGCGAGCGCCCAGCCTTCGAAACGTCCTTTTTCCGACGAAAAAAGCGATTCGAGCGACGAATTGGCGAAAAATTGGGGAATATCGCCGCCGGTCGTCAGCCGCTTGAGAAACTCGTCGGCGTCGGCGTCGCCTCGTTTGAGGTTCGGCGCGGAATAATCGATTCCGTCGGTTTGATAAACGAGTCCGAGCGCGTCGGAGAGCGATTCTTGAAGGAGCGAAATCGCGTCGAGGGGCGAGGCTTCCCCGCGATTTTTCGCTTCTTTTGCGGCGGCGACGTCTTTAACGTCGAAATCTTTGTCGGCGACTAGCTCGAAGACGACCGTTTCGTATTCTTTAAACTCGGCGTTGAGACGGTCGTAATACGTCTTTTCTCCCAAGTGGATCGCGCCGATCAAATCGACCGAAACGGGACGCGTTTCGCCGTCTGTCGAACGATATTCGCCTTCGATGCGAACGATCGAGGTTGCAAGGCGTTGAGGGACGCCGCGTTCGTTTCGGTCGAGACGCAACCAAAACGCGTCGCCGTCGGAGTTTGCGTCGACGTTGGAATCGTTGGAATCGGCAAGGTTTGCCGCGTTTGCGTCGACTCCGGAATCGGTTTCGGCGGCGCGACCGTTCGAAGCGTTTGAATCGTCGCGTTGAACGAGGTTTGCCGAGAAATGCGAAAAAATTGGCGTTTTTGCGCTAACGTAGACCTCGGCTTGGACGAAAAAAACGACAAGAAGCGTTCCGACCGCAAGCGGCGAAGTAAAGAAACGCGTCGTCATTGCAACCTTTCTTGAATAAAGCGAACGACGACGCAAATTCGTTCGACGGAGGCGGGAAAAGCGTCGGCGTCTCGACGCGATTTTCTTTATACGGCGCGCTCGGAAAAGCGGCGGACGAAAAAAGTCGCTCCAAAACGAGCAAACCCGAAAAAAAGAAAATTTCAAGGAACTAACGACTTTTAATTTTATCAAAATTTTTTAGAAATTTCAAGGAGCGGCGTAAAATTGTTTTAATACGAGGCGCCGATCGTCGCAAAACGCGACGAAAAAACGTTGCGACGTTGCGAAACGCCGCGGCGTTAATCCTTGCCTTTTCGTTAAAGTTCGCGTTGTTTTCCCCGCTTTTCAAAACTTCCCGTTTTACGAGAAGACGCGACGCGGCGGCGTCGGCGCAAGCCGGATATTCCGCAAGACCGTTTAATCGCGAAGTAAGAAACGGAAAAAAGGAAATGTTTTTGCGAAGCTGAAATAGACGCGGACGCTAATTTTGATTATATTAGAGAGAATGAGACGTACTCTCTCTTCGAACCGTCGACCTTTCGTTTGAGGAAGCGGCGGAGCGAGGAACGTTTTTCGCTTTCTTGACGGCGTTGGGGAAGCGATGAAATTTGGATAAACGACGAACGTTCGAAACGCGGTCGAGAACTTGACCGCGAGTCGTCGGCGACTCGAAGCGGTCGAAAATCTCGACTGCGATGCGACTCGTTCGCAAAACGATTCAAGTTGGACGCGATTTGAACTAAGTCGACGCGCGGATTCGCGCTTAGGCGCGAGTTTATTTTCACTTTATATTGTTGAGACAGGTGCTGCATATGTCGTTATCGCGGAAGAATAAAATTGGTAGCGTCGCCGAATTGCTGACGGGCCGTTTTGCGAAAAAGCGTCTTGAAAAAGCGCGCGGGCAAAAGCCGACGAAACTCTTGCTCGACCAACTCGAAGAACGCCAACTCCTGAGCTTGACCGTCGGAACGACCGACAATATTCTCGTCAACGACGGTTGGCAAGACGTGCGCGGCGAAATCGCCGTCGATTCGAACAATTCCGGCGATATGATCGTCGCTTGGACCGGCGCCGACCGCTTGGCGAACCCCGATTACGACTCCGCCGATTCGGAATCGAGCCCCTATTTGCTCGACGAAAACGGAAATTACGTCGAAGACCTTAACGTCTACGCGCGCTACCTGACCAACGAAGTTCAAATCATCACGATTCCCCAGGAACTGATCCCGGGCGCGACCGTCGACGCCGTCGATAAAGACGGCGTTAAAATCGATGAAAACGGCAATAAGATCGATAAAGATAGCGACGCCGAACCGGCGGAGACGACCGTTCAGTCCGGGAAGTTCGAACTCATTTACAACGCTTACGAAACGCAACGTTTCTCGATTTATAAGTCGGCCTTCGCGCAAAACGGCGGCGAAGACGTCTATCCGACGTCGAACTCGTTGTCCTGCTTCAACCTCGGTTTCTACGCCGAAGGCGAATTGACT
>JAFSFF010000369.1 GCA_017435375.1 Thermoguttaceae bacterium | reverse complement strand
GTCGACCGCGCATCGCGAAACCGATTCGGCGCAAACGCATATCGGGTTGGCGTTCGAAACGATTCCGTTCGGCGATCCGGAGTATCATCGCGCTTGGGGCGGCGTCGAGGTGTTGAGCGGCGGGATGAGTTCGCGGCTCTTTAGCGAAGTGCGCGAAAAACGGGGGCTCTGCTATTCGGTCTTCGCGTCGTACAACACGCACCGCAATTTCGGCGGCGTCTTCTGTTATTGCGGAACGACGGCGGAACGGGCGCAGGAGTCGCTCGACGTGATCGTCGGCGAAATCGACCGGCTGCGCGTCGAGCCGCCGACCGAAAGCGAAATGGAGCGGATGAAAATCCGGGCGAAGAGCGGGCTCGTGATGCAGCGCGAGTCGACGACGGCGCGGGCCGGAGCGATCGTTCGCGACTGGACGTATTTGGGGAAAATTCGTTCGTTCGACGAGACGATGGCGAGCATCGACGCGCTGACGAGCCAATCGATCGCCGAGTATTACGAAGCGCGCGGCGAGCTGAAATTCCGCTTGGCGACCTCCGGCCAATCGCCGCTGACGCTCGACGAAGCGCGCCTCTTTTAACGGCGGTTTGAGCGCTTATTAATTAATATCGGCAAAATCGACGGTTCGCCGTCGCGCAAGAAACGAAAACCGGGAACGCGCCGCGTCGGGCGTTCCCGGTTTTTTTGTCGTTAAGGTCGGAAAGTTTTGTTGACTTTGACGGTTTTAACGGTTTTCTTTGCAGCTCAAGCGCTCGACGTCGAGACGAACGACCGCGACCGCGTCGAGCGCCGCGTCGTCGAACCGCCAATCGCGAACGCCCGCCGTCTTATTGAGAATCGCCGTCAAGCCCCGGCGTTTTTCGGCGACGTCGGCGAGTTCCGTCGCGACGGCGACCCCGACGACGCTCCGGTACCGCGCCGAAAAAGCGCAAGGCGTCGGCCCTTCGATCAACTCGAACCCGGCGTCGAGTTCGAATCCGACGCGCGGATTTCGCCGGATAACGTCGAGTTTGCGCCCGGCGCGAGCGGAGTGAAAATAGAAGACGCGCCGTCCGTCGATAATTTCGGCGCCGAAATTGACCGGAACGACGTAAACTTCACCGTCGTCGTTCAAGCCGAGTCGTAAAACGGCGGATTCGGCGATTATCTCTTCGATTCGGGTCGGGTCGACGACTTTGCGGTCGCGGCGGCGCATCGGGGCGGCTCCTTTGGGGGTAAAATAGGGAAAAGAGGAGAGAAGGGAAAGGGGAGAACGGGCGCGCTCGACGCCTTTCTCGACGCCCTTATTAATATATTGACAAAATCGGCGCGACCGAGCGCGACCGACGCGACGAGTCGGCGTTTTCGTCGCGGCGGTCGGACGGTCGAAGCGGTCGCGGCGATGATCGGCGATTATTCCGCTTGCGTCGGTTGGGCGGTTTCCGGAGCGCGGCGCTCGAAACGCCAAACGCCGGCGCCGACGTTCTCCGCTTTCCAAAACGCGCCGTCGCGAACGAACTTGACGCCGGTCGCCGACTCCGCCGCCGGAACGCCGTCGACGTAAAGCGCGTCGTCGTCCGAAAGCGCCGGGACGTAAACGTCCGCCTTAACGTTGCCGGGGAGCGAAACGGCGAGCGAGTAAACCGCGTCGGTCGGGCGGGCGATCCGAACTTCGACCGGGCCGCGAATCGTCGGAACGAGCGCGTCGACTCGTTTCAAACCGGCGATTTGCGGCTTGACCCGAAGCGTCGCGAAACCGGGGCTCGTCGGTTCGACGCCGACCAACTTGCGCGGGATAACATTCGCCGGCGCCGCGCCCCAAGCGTGATTCCAGTCTTGATTCGGCTTGTAACGGTCGTCCCAAGCCTCCAACGAAATCGTCGAGCCGACGCGAAGCATATTCAGCCAACCGCGCAGGTCGTCCGCCGTCATCCGCTCGAAACCGTAAGCGCCGTCGCCGCCTTCGTAAACGGCGTCGAGTAAAAATTGCGCGCCGTAAACGCTGCAACGCATCCCGCGCGACCGAACGAACGCCGCGACGCTCTCGACGTTCTCCGCCGGAACGAGCCCGAACGCCAACGGGAACATGTTGCCGTGCAGCGACGCGTGATCGGTCGCCTCGCCGTCGCGATAAACGCCCCTTTCGGCGTCGAAAAACGTTTCGTGAAACGCTTTTCGATGTTTTTCGATCTGCGCCGCGAAGAACGCCGCGTCCGCTTCTTCGCCGAGAATCTCCGCGAACCGCTTCGCCGAGTTCAGCGCGACGTGATGGTAAGCGTTGACGACGACGTTAAAATCGTTAAAAACGAAACCGTCCGTTTCGCCGGACTCCGCGTTTTCGTTCCCGGCGAGCCCCTTGTGCGGCCAGTCGACGATGTCGCCGAACGGAGAACTCGACCCTTTGAAGTGGAGCGACGCGAAAAATTCCGGCGTCGTTTTACCCTTTCTTGTGCTGATCAGACCGTTATCCTCGGCGAGCGCGACGAGCGTTTTCGCCTTAATATCTTCGTAATAACGCCGGATATGCCGCGCGTCGCCGGTATACAAGTAGTCGAACCAAGCGATTTGCGGAATTTGCAGGTGCCATTCGGTCGGCCAAGTCGGGTGAAAAATCAAGTATTCGAGCGTTACCCGAGCGAGCGAATATTCGCGATCGACGCAATAATGACTCAGTTGGTTGGGAAGCGCGTCCCCTTCGTAAGGAATCCGTTCGCGGTCGCCGTCGACGTAATAGCCCGCGAAGGTCGTCGCCGGAATCGAATAACGGCAAAGGTCCCAAACGCGGTTGAGGCGTTCGTCGTCGCAGTCGAAATAGGCCGCCGAGACGTCGAACGGGTAAACGACCGTTTCGCGAGCGACCGAGCAAACGACCGGTTCCGGGGCCGCGTCGAAGAGGGAGCCGACTTGCGCGGGTTCGGCGGTTTGGGCGGGCTCGGCGTTTTGAACGCTTTGAGCGCTTTGGAAAGTTTCGACGGTTGGCGCGGTTTCAGCGCTTTGGGAAGTTTCGGCGCTTTGCGCGGTTTCGGCGACGTCGGCGGGCGTTTGGGTCGCGTCGGTTTTGTCGGTTTTGTCGGTTTTAACGGGCGGCGCGGGCAAAATCTCGACTTCGGCGTATCGGAACGGCATCACTTCGCCGACGTAATCGGGCATTAGGACGGCGGCGCCGCTCGAGTTGCGTTTGTCGACGCGGGTCTTAATCGAGTAAAATTGGCGTCCGGTTTGGAGCGGCAGGCGGTACTCCCAGTAACGCGTCGACCCGGCGGGCTTGCGGTCGACTCGACCGTCTTTAATCCGTTCGCCGACCCGAACGAGCGCGACGCGACCGGCGGCTTTCGAGTCGATTTCGACCCGAATTTGCCCGAACGAAGCGCGCCCGAAGTCGTAAAACGTCGTTCGGGCGTCGAGCGGCGTCGCGCTTTGCGGGCGGTCGACCTTTTTGACGAGCGGGTAACGGCTCGCGCCGCTTTCGTCGAGCGTCGCGGCGGTTTGAAACGCTTTGATCGCCGACCAATCGGACGGCGCGTCGGTTTCGTCCCAAGTTTTAACGCGCCAATAATAAACGGTCGACGGCTTGAGCGACTCGGGCCCGCCGAACGGAACCGCGGTCGATTCCGCGCCCGGGGTTTTGCCGGAGTCCCAAACGTCCGGCGCCCCCTTCGACTCGGCGAGAATCGAACGGTCGGTCGCGATTTGAATCCGCCAAGCGGACTGCGCCGCGCCGCGCTTCGGGGCCGGAACGACCCAAGAAAACGCCGGTCGCGACGAGCGAATCTCCGCGATTTGCAGCCGCTCGACCGCTTTCGGAACGTCGGCCAACGTCAGTTGCGTCGGATAACCGTCGCGCCAAACGACGTCGGTCTTTTCGAGCAAATCGACGAGCAACTTCGTCGGCGCGGTCGCAACCGGCGTCGCGACCGGAGCCGACGGTTGCGCCGAAACGGGGAGCGCGAGCGTTGCGAACGCCGTTAAAACCGCG
>JAFSFF010000368.1 GCA_017435375.1 Thermoguttaceae bacterium | reverse complement strand
GCCTTCGCAGCCCTCGCAGCCCTCGCAGCCTTCGCAGCCTTCGCGAATGACGATACCCCCCCGATCCCCCCGGCGCATACGATCCGAGGCTCGATCGCCGTTTCCGTTTTCAAAGCGATTTGTTCCGCCTCAAACACGTTGTTTGGGCAAGCGAAAATATTCGGTCTTTGAACGTGAAACCGCGAATTCCATTCGCTGTTCCAAGGTTCGTCCAGTCGGATTTGCGCGTATAATTTCGCTTCCTCCTCGCCCAAACACGGCAGGATCGCGACGCGCCAAGAATGAAGCGGACGCCCGGCTTCGTCGACCGTATACGCCGCCGGCAAAACGCCGTTGTTCGCGTCGCCGTATTGCTTCAACGCCGCGACGATTCGCGCAAGATTGCCCTTATGCGCCCGCAACGCTCGTTCGCGAACCCGCTTCGCTTGCGCATACTCCTCGGCGGTATAACCGTTAGGCGACTCGGCAACCGTCGAACGCGAGGGCGCGGCGTCGTCCATAGTCAGCCCTATAATAATCGCGCCGACCAAAGAAATTAATAAAATAATTCCCCAGCGCATACAAAACGACGCGACGCCCTTCCCGGCGTCGGCTTCGGCCTCGATATTTTGAGTTTGTTTCTCTTCCACTTATTTTCCCTCGATTATTACAACCGCTTCGGTAATCATTCAAACGTCGCGTCGTTATTCGCGCCGATTACGTTATTGTCCTTATTATAGCGTTTTTCAACAAGTTTCCTATCCCGACGCCTTATAAAACCCCAATTTTCTCCGACGACGCTCGACGCGACGACGCCAAACTTTTTAAAACCGCCCCGACGTCCCAACGCAAACTCCGCCGCCTCCGAACGGCGCGCTTCCCCCCCCCGACTTGCCCGACGCGAAAAAAGCGCTAAAATAAAGAAAATCTAACGGCAAAACGAATTTTCAACTTTGCAACGACGCAACGCGCTTGTTTTCTCGCTCCGCGCCGTCGACAAAGCCCGAAAACTTTGCGGGTTCTAACGATTGAAAGGACCAAAACGATGCAACGCTCTTACACGCTCGACGAATTGGCGAAATTCCTCCGCCGTCAACCGAAACAACTGCAAAAACTCGCCGAAAACGGAACGCTCAAAGGTCGCAAAGTCCAAGGCGACTGGGTCTTCGCGCTCCCGGACGTCGTCCTTTGGATGGAAACCGAAATCGTCGAACCGGAATCGCAAAACGCCGAATTCGAAAAAACGCTCGCGACCGGCGCCGACGACGAAGAAACGACGCTCGCCGACATTTTCGCCGAAAGCGCGATCGACCTCAACTTCCCGGCGAAAACGAAAGAATCGGTTATTCGGAATATAACGAAGCTCGCCGCCGACGCCGGAGTCCTTTGGGACGCCGACGGGATGGCCGACGCGCTCCGAGAACGCGAAGAAATGGCGTCGACCGCGCTCGACGTCGGCGTCGCGATTCTGCACCCGCGCCAACCGCAGCCGCACATCATCGCCGAAAACTTTCTCGCGCTCGGCGTCGCGGGTCGCGGCGTTCCGTTCGGCGGCGGTTTCAACAACCTGACCGACGTTTTTTTCCTCCTTTGCTGCGACTCCGACCGCGTTTATCTCCGAATGCTGAACCGTTTGGCCCGCGTTTTGAAGTCGGAAGGTTTCCTCGACGCGCTCCGCGAATGCGCGACCCCGTTCGACGCGAAAAAACTCCTCGCCGACGCCGAAAAAGCGCTCG
Organism: Thermoguttaceae bacterium; assembly: GCA_017435375.1. Lineage (GTDB taxonomy): Bacteria > Planctomycetota > Planctomycetia > Pirellulales > Thermoguttaceae > RUG369. The sequence continues at coordinate 8,248 of JAFSFF010000368.1, read as the reverse complement.
GCTGACCCGCCTCCAACGGCAAAACCGGCAAACTCGACGCTCCGACCTCGGCTCGTCGAGTTTTAGCGCTCGGACTCGTTCGCGTCGCCGGTCGACGCAAAACTCGGCGCCTTCCCGCCGGTTCGTCGCGTCCCCGTTTCCGACGACGCGACGTTGTTTTTCGCCGTTAAAGTCGACAAAATAACTCGACTTCCCGCCCCAAGCCGACGGCTTCGACAAGCAAACAACCTAAACGACCGCCGCGTCGGAACGCCGGAATTCTCGTTATAATCCGGACGACGCGGCATTTTTCCCCGTTTTAACGACGAAAGGACGCTTTATGCCGACGTTCGCTCGACGTTTTTTAACGTCTTTATCGATTTTAACGCTTTCCGCCGTCGCGTTTTGCGGTTCGACGACGCCGATTTCCGCCTTCGAACCGACGACGCCGGACGAAACCGCGATTTACAACGCCCGCCTCATTCCGGCCCCGGTCGCCGTCGAGTTTGGCCGCCGCGTCGTCGTTTTGAACGACCGCCTCGAAGTCGCGCTCGTTCTCCCGGACGCGCTCGCCGCCGACGAAGCCGCGCTCGGCGTTATCGTTCAGTCGACGAAAGCGTTCCTCGCCGAAAAATTCGCCGCCAAGGTCGACCCGAAAGCGTTTTCCGCGACGCAAGCCGCCGCGACGTTGAAGGAACGCGCCGCCCAAAACGCCGAGTTTACCCAAATTGCCGAAGCGGTCGCGCCGAACGCCGACTTCTTCAAGACGCCAAACGCCTCCAAAATCTTCGCGGTCGCCGACGCCGCCGTCGCCGCCGACGCGTCCCCCGCCGAAATCGCCGAAAAGCGCGAAACGTCCGCCGGAACGCTCGTCGTCGCCGCGTCCGACGCCGCCGGAATCCGCGATTCGCTCAAAACGATCTTCCAACTCGCGGAACCGTTCGGCGACACGCTGAAAACGTCGCGCTTCCTTATTCCGGAAACGAAAATCGAAGACCGTCCGGCGCTCGGCTTCCGCGGGATTCACCTCTGCTGGTTCCCGGAAACGAACGCGGCGAGAATCGAGCAGGCGATTCGCATCGCGGCGCTTTACAAATTCAATTACGCCGTTATCGAATTTTGGGGAACCTTCCCGTTCGAAAAACACCCGGAACTTTATTGGGACGAATTTCACACGACGAAAGAAGAAGTCGTTAAACTGGTAAAACTGGGCAAAGAACTCGGAATCGAACTGATCCCGCAGCTGAATATTTTCGGACACGCGACGGCGGCCCGCGTCTCGGTCGGCAAACACGTCGTCCTCGACCGTTATCCGGAATACGCCCCGCTTTTCGAACCGGACGGCTGGACTTGGCGCGTTACGAACCCGGAAGCGCGCGCGCTCTTAACCGAATGCGTTCTCGAACTTTACGAAACGTTCGATTCGCCGCGTTACTTCCATATCGGCTGCGACGAAGCGTATTCGGCGGCGACCGGCTTCGAAGCGCGGCGCGGCGGCCCTTACGTCGACGCGTTGGCCGCTTGGCTCGTTTGGTTCCGCGACGTTTTGGCGGAGCGAAATTGCCGCGTCATGATGTGGCACGATATGCTGATCGAACCGAAGCCGGAGTTCAAGGGCTACGTCGTTAGCGGCGGCCCGAAAACGCGCGGCCTCCTCGAACGCCTCCCGAAAGACGTCGTCGTTTGCGACTGGGAATATTACATCAAACCGCCGAAAGACGGCAAATGGCCGACGACGGCGTTCTTCCAAGGTCAAGGTTTCGACGTTCTCGTCTGCCCTTGGCGCGACACGACCGGAATCCGCAGTTTGGCGACCTACGCCGCCGAAACGAACGGAATGGGCGTCCTCTGCACGACTTGGCACCATTTTTACGGCGGCGATATGCGCAACATCCTTATTTACGGCGCTCAAGCCGCTTGGGGGACGCGCTATCGCGGCGGGAACCTGAACGTCGAGTTCAACCGCCACCTCAAACAAGCGAGCGAGCCGATCAAGGACAAGAAATACGTCGTTCACGGCGTCAACGATTGGCAAGTGATTCCGGAAACGAACGGCCCGCAAGGTTGACGCGAAGCGCCCCTTTTCGCCGTTTCGCTTAATTTAACGTAAAAAACGCGCCCCGACGCTCCGTTTTGAAGCCGTCGAGGCGCGTTTTTCGTTTCAACCGTTAAAACCGAACCGTTTCAACGCCGACTTAACGCCGTTGTTTGCGTTCGGCGTCGTCGATTCGCTAAAGAACTTCGCCGCCGTCGCGACTGGCCGCCGCTTTCAGAACGTCGAGGTCGGTCGTATCGGAGGTAAAGCGAACCGAGCCGTCCGCGAACCCGAACTGAACGCCTCCGGCGTGTTCGCTCGAAAACGCCCCGACGCTGTAAAACCGCCGATAGAGCCCGGCCTTCGGGTCGTCGTCGTTCTTCAGAACGTTCGGCGCCCACTCGAGCCCCTTCGAACTGACGTAAATCGTCATTCCGTATTGAACGTAAGCGCCGCGAATCCAAGCGAAATACCCGTCGTACTTCTGCGACGCGATTTCGCCGAGGAGCGCGGTATTCGACAGTCCGTCGGTAATCGACGCCCAAGTCGTTCGGCTCTCTTCGTAAAAAACGCCGTTGTTCGCGCAGGGCCCGCCGCCGTACTCTTCGCCGCCGTTTTCGTCGGCGGTTCGAATCGTCGAATAGAACCGCTCCGAGTTCGGCCGCTTCCCGACCGCGCCGGCGACGCCGTAATAATGCGTCGTGTAACAGCCGATTTCGTCGCCGTACATCTTCATACTCGACTCGACGTTCGCGCAACTCGGGCAAAGGAACGTCGTCATTTTCACCTTCGCGAGCGTCTCCATTCCAACGTAATTCTCGACGCCGTCCGCCTCTTGGTAATTCGACGAAAAGTCGACTTCCGAGTAAAGCGCGCTTTGCTCCAAATACGGCAGAACGCGCGGCCAAATTCCAAGTCCTTGACTTTCCCCGTTTTGAAAACGGAGCCAAGCCTCCGGCGGAAGCGCGCCGTTCGCGTCGGCGTACGTTTGGAAGCCGAGCAAAAGTTGTTTGAGGTTGTTCGAACATTGCATTCGTCGGGCCGCCTCCCGCGCCGCCTGAACCGCCGGAAGGAGCAAGCCGATCAAAATCCCGATAATCGCGATCACGACGAGCAATTCGACAAGCGTAAAACCGTTCGAACCGGCAAAACCGGAACGCCGAACGCCGCGCCGTCCCTCGAACGCGCCGAAAACGGAACCGCAAACGCCGCGACGTCCTCCAAACCGAACGAAACCGGCGTTAATTTGGGCGCTTTGGGAATTTTGAGCGTCGCGCTTAACTTTAACTTTCGCCGCCCTCCCGGCCAACGCCGACGACGCCGCGCCGTTAAAATCGTTCGAAACCGGAAAAGTGAACGCGTTTTCCGTTCCGACGTCGGAAATTTTGTCGTTCATTATTTTATTATCTTTCTATTTTTCAAAAATTCGACAAGAAATAGACGAACGCTCCCCCGTCCCGCTCCTTGACGAGCGGTCGCGAGAAAACGCCGATAAAATTCAATCGAGAAACGCGCTTTCCAAGCGCTCGAAATCAATTAAGAAGCCGAACGACGGCGAGATCGGCGAGGGTTCGCGTCGCGCTCCAACGTTCCCAAACGGAAAGAAATCGCCCCGACGGCGCCGCGCTTGCGACGCTTTCCCGACGGCGAACGTTCCAAACCAAAAAGAATCGCGCCCAATCGAAGCCAAAGAAGCGAGCGCCAAACGTCGCGAAAAGCGCGAACGCCGCCTGAAAAACTCCGACGACGGCGATCGTTCGCGGCGCGGCGTCCGAAACGACCGCCTCGACGGCGACCGGAACCGGCGACAACGAATTCGCGTCGAGAAAAATAACGGCGTCGCGGAAGTCGCCCGCGGCGTCCAAAGCGGAAAGCGGCGCCAACGCAACGCACGACGCGGACGGTTCGTCGCTTAATTCGGCCAAAAACGCGGTCGCGGCGGCGAGATCGGCGTCAAAGGCGCCGCAAGAACCGCTAAAATCGTTAGAATCGTCTAAAACGCGTCCGTTTTTTTCGGAGTCGACGCAAGAAAAAGAAAGATCGACGCTCGGCGAGTCGTTCAAAGCGGAAATAACGTCAAACTCGTCGTCCGGCGCGTTCGTCCAATCGCGCAACGTTTCGACGGCGTCGGCGGCGGTTCGCGCGTCGTCGACTCGGCGCAAACGCCGCTCCTCCGCGACGTCGGAAGTCGCGAAACGACGCCGCGCTTCAAGAATGTGAACGCGACGAAAGGCCCGATTTTCCGGCGAATCGTCGCGTCGCTCGATCGTTTGCAAAAATTCGACGACGGCGCGGTCGGCGGCTTCTTGCGCTCGCGACGAATCGAACGAAACGAAAACGCTTTCGCCGCCGCTCCAAACGCCGTTCCCCAACGTCGCCGGAACCCAACGCGTCGCGATAAGTCCTTCGCGCTCCGCCGTTCGCCGTTCTCGGTCGACCGCGACGACGCAAAAAAGAGCGAAAAGCGCCCCGACCGCCGCCGTTAGCAATATTCGTCGGGACTTAGTCAATCCTCGCCTCGCGTCTTTCGTCGTCTTTCGTTCTCGTTCCGCCTTGTTTTTCGCCGCCAATTCAAACGTTTTTCAATTTAAGCGACGGCAAATCGCCGTTCCAACGCTTATTCGCAAGGAACGACTTCAATCTTCGCGGCGTCGTCTCGCGAAACGACGAACGTTTGCTCGTCGATACGCGTCGTTAGAGTCGCGGCGTCGCATTGGTCGCGTAAAATTCGCAACGTCTTATTCGGACGCCAATTCGTCGCAGAAAACTCCGGACGCTCTTGCAATTCTTCCGGAATGCGCGCCAAGATAACGGCGTCGTGTTCGGCGCTCGCTTCGTTCAACGTTTGCGCCGCGCGGTGAACGCTCGACAAATCGACGGTGCGCCCGGAGTGAACGATTTCGTCGAGGCAACCGTGAATGCACATCGCGCAAAATTGGTCGTTATTTTTTTCCCGACAGTGATAATCGGAACGTCGGAAGAGCGAAGCGCCGACGCGCGGGCAACTGTCGACGAACTCGACGAACTCGACTAAGCGAGTCGTAATTTCGTCGTTCATCGCGTGTTCGAGGCGGCAAGCGGACTCCTTCGACGTTTTCGCGTCGACGCCGAGAATCCGTTCGAGAAAAATTTCCATCGCCGCGTGTCGACGGATAATTTTTTTCGCCTCCTTTTCGCCCAACTCGGTCAACGCGATCGGAACATAAGGCAAATAAACGACGTAACCCTTTTCCGCCAAGGCTTTAAGCGCGCTAGTTACCGACGGACGCTTCACGCCCATTCGGTCGGCGACGCAACTGCTGCGGACGACTTTCTCGGTTTGCGTTAACTCGTAAATCGTTTCGAGGTAGTCTTCAAGGCTTTGCGTCAGGTCGTGGGAATCGCCAATAGTGTTAGTCATAATCAATCCTCGGCGCAAAAACTATTTTTAGTTCCGATAAAAAACGCGACGTCTGTCGACCTCGACGCGTTAAAATAGGCGAAATATTTTAATTTTAAGTTAAACGTTCGCTTTTCGTCGCCGTTTCGACCGTCAATCTTCGACGACCAAGTTGCGGAGCGTCCCGACCTTTTCGATCTCGACGACGACTTCGTCGCCGGGTTTGAGGTAAAGAGGCGGTTTGCGCGCGTCGCCGACGCCGCAGGGAGTGCCGGTGAAGAGCAAATCGCCGACGTTCAGCGTCATTACTTGCGAAATATAAGAAATTAGGTAGTCGACCGGGAAGATGAAATCGCTCGTGTTCCCCGATTGAACCGTTTCGCCGTTGAGGCGCGTTTCGATTTTCAGCGCGTTCGGGTCGCCGACTTCGTCCGCGGTAACGAGCGTCGGGCCGATCGGCGCGAAGGAGTCGAACGACTTGCCCAAAAACCATTGCCCGCCCGGTTTATCCTTTTGCCAATCGCGCGCCGACACGTCGTTCCCGCAACAGTATCCGGCGACGTAATCCATCGCTTCGGAACGCGGAATATTTTTCCCCTCTTTCCCGATCACGACGACAAGCTCGCCTTCGTAATCGACGCGATTCGAGACTTTAGGCAACGCGATCGCGGCGTCGCAAGCGTTTAGCGCGCTCGGCGCTTTGTTGAAAATGACCGGAACTTCCGGGAGCGCGTTCCCAAACTCGCGAACGTGATCGGCGTAATTGAGTCCGACGCAAAGAATCTTCTCCGGCTCTTCGATCGGCGGAAGATAGAAGTAGTCGCCGCTCGTAAAGTCGAGCGTCGCGACGTCCGCGCCGGCTTCGTCGAGCGCTTTTTGCAAATCGGCGAAAAAATCCGACTCGGCGTTCGCCCAAAGGACGTCCTTCGCCGAGGCGAAATTCCAACTTTCGTCCCCGAGAAGCTCCGCAAGCGCGACCCAACCGCCCGCCGCTTCGCTCCATACGGCCAAAAATCCGCCGCCGTTTTGAGTTTCGGCGATCTTTTCGTTATAAAAATTTGCGAAACGCACGATACTTTCTCCGCCGACGCTCCGTCGTCGTTCGACGCGACGAAAGAGCCGTTTTCTGGCGTCCAAGAACGGCGAGCCGTCGTTCTTAACGACGCGTGAAACGTTGTTAGTACTTTGAATAGAAACGCGTTCGGCCCGACGTTCCCGCCGGACAAAACGCAACCGTCGAACGCCGCCGCGACCCAAATCGCGTCGGCGTCCGCCGGTTAATCGTTAAATTTTAACGCTCGAAACGTCGCCGAGCGTTAAATCTTCGCGAACCAAGCGCGAATCACGCTTCGTCGAGGAGTTCGACCGCCGCGAACTTTTGGCCTTCGAGCATCGCCAAGGACGCGCCGCCGCCGGTGCTGACGTGCGAAACTTTGTCGGCGAAACCGAGCTTTTGAATCGCCGCCGCGCTGTCGCCGCCGCCGATGATCGAAATCGAATCGCTGGCCGCGATCGCTTCGGCGACCGCTTTCGTCCCGGCGTCGAACGGAGGCATTTCGCAAACGCCCATCGGGCCGTTCCAAACGACCGTTTTCGCGTCTTTGACGAGGTTCGCGTACATTTCCGCCGTTTTCGGCCCAATGTCGAGCCCTTCGAAACCGTCGGAGATTTCGCCCGCCGCGACGACTTCCTTGTTGCAGTCGGAACTGAACGCGTCGCCGCAGTGCGTGTCGATCGGGAGGACGAGTTTGTCGCCGCCGGCCGCGAGGAGTTCGTTCGCCAATTCGACTTTGTCCGGTTCGACGAGGCTGCCGCCGACTTTGCCGCCTTGCGCGAGCGAGAAGGTGTACGCCATCGCGCCGCCGATCAAGACTTTGTCGCAAATACCGAGCAAGTTCTTGATGACCATAATCTTGTCGGAAACTTTCGCGCCGCCGAGGATCGCGACGAACGGACGTTGTGGAGCGCTAATCGCGTCGGTCAGGTACTTGATTTCCTTTTCGACGAGGAAACCGCAGACGCGCGGTTTGCCGGCCATCGCTTCCGGAACGGCGACCATCGAAGCGTCGGTGCGGTGGCAGGTGCCGAACGCGTCGTTGACGTAAACGTCGGCGAAGGAGGCGAGTTTCGCGGCGAATTCGGCGTCGCCCTTCTTTTCGCCCGCTTGGAAGCGGAGGTTTTCGAGAACGACGACGTTGCCGTCGGTCAACGCGGCGACTTTCGCTTCCGCGTCGGCGCCGACGGTGTCGGTTGCGAAATCGACTTTCGCGTTCGGAAGGAGTTCGCCGAGACGAACCGCCGCCGGTTTCAGCGAGTATTTGGCGTCCGGTTCGTTCTTCGGACGGCCGAGGTGGCTCATCAAAACGACTTGGCCGCCGCGTTCGAGGACGGATTCGATCGTCGGGAGCGCCATACGGATGCGGCGATCGTCGGTGATGTTCCCGTTTTCGTCGAGCGGGACGTTGAAATCGACGCGAATCAAGACCTTCTTACCGGCGACGTCGACGTTAGCGATCGTTTTTTTCGCCATTGCAAAACCCTTCCTATTTTATTTAAACGATATGTTTTACTTAAAGTTTGCAAAAGGACGCCGCTTTTTGCAAAAATTCCGCTCCGTTTGCGAAAATTTCGCAAAAAATCCGCTCCGATTTGCAAATTTTACTTTTTTCTTCGCGTTTTGATAAAAAATCGCCTGTTGCGGCGCCCGCGAATCGACTATAATAAAGCATACTTCAACGGCGACGTTTTGGGAAGGGGGGCGGACGCTTTTCCGACGTTTCTCCCGGAATTTCCGCGACTTTTGGACGCTCGGCGCGGCGATTAGAAACGTCTAACGCTTACCCGAACGCCCCATT
>JAFSFF010000367.1 GCA_017435375.1 Thermoguttaceae bacterium | reverse complement strand
TCCCGGTCGTCTTTTTGTCCTTCGAACCGACCGTCAGCGTCCCCAACTTCCCGACGACGACGCCGCGCGTTTCGTCTTTCGTCGACGTTCCGACGTTAAAAAGTTGCGACCCGGCTTCCAAAACGACCGAGCCCGCCCCTTTGTCGCCGCCAATTTCGAGCAAGCCGCCCGCGCCGACCGCCAAATTCGCGCCGCTCGCGACCGTCAGCGTCGACCCGTCTTTCGCGTCCGCCGCCCCGACGACCGTCAAAACCCCTTTTTCCGTCGTCGCCGACATATCCCCGACGACGATCGAGCCTTTTTCGCCGAGCGTCAAATCGACCGCGCCGACGACCGCGTCCGCTTTGTTCGACGTTTCGTCCAAAACGCCGACGACGCCTTGCGCGCCCCCTTTAATCGAAATTTTTTCCGAAGTCGAAACGCTCGCGCCCCCGCTCGGGCCGGTCAATCCGGTCGCCGAATCTTCGACGGAAAGCGTCGCCCCGTTCGTCGCGTCGACGTTAACGTTCAGCGGCGCGGTCGACTCCGTTTCGTCGGCGCGAAGTTGGGTAAATTGCGAAATATATCCGGTCGTCCCGGGAAGAAGAACCGCGCCCGAAACGAGCGTTCCGAAGAGAAGGCGGTTCAAAAGTCGCCGACGTTGGGTGTTCGCGTTGTTCATTATTCGTTCCTTTTGCGCCCGTTTCGACAAGCGGCGCGTCGCGCTCGGCTCAAATTTCCGACAAAATCGTCAAATTCGGCAATTTCTTAGTTAAGATTCGACAAGGAAGGGAGGCGTTTCGGTCGCGTCGCCGCCCTACTACCGTTATTATCGTCGCGACCGTTATAGTTTCTGAGGAAATTCTAGAAAATTTTTCAGATTTGCTCAAGTTTAATTTTAAAATAACCGCAAGCCCGGTTTTTTTCGTCAAAATAAAGAAAATACGTCGACTTTATCGCGCTTTTTCAAGATAATTTCGTTCAAAAGAAAAAAATTTTTTCGACGCTTAACGCGACAAAAAAGCGAACGCGCTCCGAAAAACGCGTTCGCTCTCCTTAAACTTCAACGGTCGCAACGATTATTCCGCCGCCGCGCCCTCGTTTTCGTCATTTTCACCGATCGTTTCCGGCGTCGGTTCGCTCTTGATTTCCGGGTAAAGTTCGTCGATAAACGTTTCGCCGTCGACCGCGTCGATCCAATCGCGCCAAGGCGAGAAGAGCGGCGCCCGCAGCGTCGTTTTCTCCTTCGTCGTCGGGTCGACGAACGTTATTTCCCGAGCGTGCAGCGCGATCGCCCGTTCCCGTTCGTCCTCAAACTGTTCGCCGAACGCGACGGTCGAACCGTACAGCGCGTCCCCGAGGAGCGGGAAACCTCGCGACGCGCACTGGAGCCGAATCTGATGCGTCCGCCCGGTTTCGAGCCGAATTTCGAGCCAAGTCGCCCCTTCGAGCCGCTTCAAAACGCGGAAATGCAAGACCGCCTCGCGAGCGTCCGGCTTGATCGGCGACACCAACTCCGCTTCGGCGCGTCCCGGAATTTTGCGCATATAGTCGACCCAAGTTCCCGAATCTTCCGGAACTTCCCCGCCGGCCAACGCCCAATAAATCTTCTCGACGGTTCGCTCCTCGAACTGTTCCGAAAACTTGCGCGCCGCCCGAGCGTGTTTCGCGAAAACCAACAACCCGGACGCCGGACGGTCGAGGCGGTGCGGGACGCCCAAATATCGTTTCCCCTCTCGATTATCGCGACAGTTCATAAACGCCTTGACGCGCGCTTCCATCGAGTCGACGCCGAGCGGCGCTTGCGTCAAAATTCCCGGCTGCTTGTCGACGACGAGCGTCGGGCCGACCTCGTAAAGAATATGAAAGCGCGGTCGAGCGTCCGGGTTCGCCCAAACGGGCGCGCCGTCTTTTTTCGCTTGTTCGTTCGATTCGGATGCGTTCGTCGTCATTACAGTCCGTTCTTTTGTTATTTTCGTTATATTTCAACAAACTTTTGCTCGATCGTTCCAAGGAAAGCGCTCCGAGGAATGTCTCCGTCGCCGGTTTTACGCTCTATTTTAGCGAAATTTCGCTCGACGTCGACCGGAGCGCCGCGCCGCCGTTGAAAATTCCGCTTCGTTTTCGACTTTTTTTCGCCGAATCGCCTCCTTTTTCCGAATCGCGCCGCCTCTTCGCCCTATTTTCCGCGTCGCAACCGCCGTCGTTCGGCGTTTTACCTCGAAACCGTCGGCTTTTTTCCGCTTCGTCGAGAAAAAAACGAAAAAAATTTTAAAAAGCCCCTTGCGGATTTCGCATTCCGATGTATACTTAGTTCATCATTCGAGGAGGATACGCGAATGGTTAGCAACCTGACTCGAAATCAGGCGCCGGCTTGCCGGTTGAGGGTTCGAGCCCCTTGTCCTCCGCTTTGTCGAAGTTGCTTCGACGGAGTATAAAACTCGAAGGCTCCTTAAATTCCGCAAGGTTTTTAAGGAGCTTTTTTATTTCTTGCGCGCTTTACCGTCGACGCGAACGATTTTAGCGTTTTTTTCAACGACGGTTTCGCTTCTTCAACTTGACGTCGTTTCTCCGGCGACGCGTTCATCGTCCGAACTTCGCGCCGTCCCTTTTTCTTTAAACCGCGTCTCGTTGCGGACGTCGATTTCCGCGTTTTCCTTTCGTCAATAAGGCAGCGGCGGAATCAACAAGGTCGGCGAGGTATTCGGGCGTCCTAAAATCGCGCCGTCGGTCGTTCGAGGGGCGGACGCGTCGAAGGTCGGCGTCGCGCTTTGCGAGTTCGCGTTCGCCGGAACGCCTAAAAAATCGTTTAACGACTCGTTCGAAGGCGCGGCGTAATTCGCCGTTCGACGTTCGCTCGACGCGCCGTTCGTTTCGTCGGCCTCTCGAGTCCAATAAGAATCGCCCGTTAAATTCGTTAAAAACGTCGTCAAATCGCTCCAACCGCGCGACGTTTCGGCGCCGTCGTTTCTTGCGCCGTCGTTATAATAAGGCTCTCCGTCATAATCGACGTCTTGCCAATCTCTCGTTTTATCTTCGTATTCGTTATAATACCCGTCGTTCGTCTCGCCGCCGCGAACCGTTTCGTTTCCCCGCCCCCCCCAGACGTTCCAACTCCCCCAACCTTCGCGCTCCCCCTCGCCCGCCGGCGCGTCGTCGACGTATCGCTCTCCGACGTTCTCGACGTACCGCGAACCGTCGAAATCGTTCGCGACGTTCGCCGTCGGCTCGCTCGCTCGTCGCGAGTCGGCCCAACCGCGCAGGTCGCCGATAAATCGCGACCACCCCGACGAAGCGGCGCCGTCGGAGGTCGCGCCCGACTCCGCTTCTTCGACGACCTCCGCCGCTTCTTGCGACAACACGTTGTTTTTCAAATACGTCTCCAAATCGGCGATTTCCGAATTTAACGACGGCAATTTGTTCCCTTTCGCCTGCGTCGACTCCATCGACGCGACGAGCGTCTCAAATCGCGTCATCGTTTCGGACTCCGGAAACGCGCCTTTGAGAAGGAGCGACACAGACGCTAAATAAGGCCCTGTTTTCGACTTATCAACTAAATCGCGAGTTTTTTCCGACGCTAAAACGCAAAAGAAGGTCAGCACGACGCAAATCGCGCACCCTTTAAAAAAACCGAAGAGCGCGCCCGTTTGTCGGTCGAATTCCTTCAACCCGGCCAAGGAAACGGCCCGTTTTACGAACCGAGTCGCGGCGTTCAACGCCAACAACGCCGCGCAGAAAACGATCAACGCCGAAACCGGAGCGCGCCAAGGCTCCGGAATCGAAACGACCTCGCCGACGACCGAGCCGTATCGCGCCGCCGCCAAACCGCTCAAAACCCAAGTCGCGATCGAAGAAATCTGCGAAACGACGCCGAGAAGTCCGCCCCAAAACGTCGCCGTCGCCAAAAGAACCGTTACGACCAAATCGAAAACGCTTATATTTTCCATTTCCCCCAACCGTTCCTTTTTCCCGCTCGTTCCGTTGCGTTCGTTGAAAAAACGTCCCCGCCGCCGTCGACAACGTCGCGTTTGTTCCCGTCGTTTCAATAATTATAAGTCTAATCGACCTTTCCGTCAATCGACAATAAAAAAAACGCCGCCCCGATTGCAAAAATCGGTAAAACCGCTTAAAATAGAAGAAACCTAACCTCCGGTTCGCCGTTAACCGCTCGCGCCGGTTGAACGACGTCCGCGTCTTTTTCTTGCGCATTCCCCTTATTTTTCCTATTTCCTCGACAATGCCCGGTTATCAAACGCATATCGGCTGGAGTTCCGTCGCCGGAGTCGGCTTGGCTTCGGCCGCGCATTTAATTTACGACGTTTCGCTTCCGCAATCGGCGTTCGCGGGCGCGCTTTGCGCTCTCGGCGGCGTCCTTCCCGACGTCGACAGCGAATCGAGCCGCTCCTTCCAACGCTGCCTTTCGACGATCGCCGGCGTCTTTTCCCTCGTCCTCGCGAGTCGTCTGCGCGACTTTTCCTTGACGGCGGAGTCGGTCGTTATGATCGGCGCGACCGCGTACTTCCTTATTTTTTACGTCGGCGGCAAGATCGTCAAAGCCTGCACGGTTCACCGCGGGATGTGCCACAGCCTCGTTTTTGGGCTGATCGCGGCGGAAATCGTCTTCATTTTGTCGTCCGGCGACACGCAGCTGCGGCTCTTCAAAGCGGCGGCGATCTTTTTCGGCGTCCTCGTTCACCTGACGCTCGACGAAGTTTACAGCGTCGAAACGTCGGGAAAGCGCGCCGGCAGATCGCGGAGCGGCGGTCGGACGATTTATCTGAAAAACTCGTTCGGCACCGCGCTTAAACTCATCGATTATAAGCACATGCAGTCGACGATCGCTTTTTACGTCGCGGCGCTTTTACTCGGAAACTGCGCTCTGAACGTTCAGAGCGCGCTCGCTCGTTTCGAAAACGCCGACCAACGCAAAGCGCTCCAAGGCAAAGCGGCGGTCGACCGCGTCCGTTTGATTTATCCGACGCAATTCGAACTTTCTGCGGTGCAATGGGTCGCGGAAAACGGTTTCGTTCTCGAACCGGGTTCCGCGGACAATCCGAATTGGGCCGAACTCGAAGCGCTCCTCGCGCTCGGCAAAAATCGGGACGATAAAAACGCGAACGCCGAAAACGCCGCCGAAGAAACGTCCGCTCCGGAAATTGTCGACGAAACCGGGCGCCGTCGTCCCGTTTCGCTCCTCGACGTCGTCAACTGGAACAGCCGCAATTCGACGGAACCCGACGCCGCGACGTTCGAAGCGCGTCCTTAGTCCGCTCCGTTCCAAACGCGCAGACCGCCCCGTTTCGCCAACCTTCCCAATTCGCCGACTTTCCGGTCAAAAACGTCGAAAAGCGTTAAAAAACGCGTTCCGTTTCGCCGATTTGTCAATATACTATAGAGCGCCGCCGCGTTAGCGCAAGCGTTCGCTCGCCGTTTGTTATTTCCCCAACTTCCCGTCTTCCCCATTTTAAAGGAGCGAACCTTGCCTACTTTCTCCGATCGTTTAGCGACCCAAATCCGTCAAAAGAAAACGCCGGTTCTCGTCGGTCTCGACCCGCGTTGGGCGCAGATTCCGGACGCGCTCAAGAGCGGCAAATCGGAGGCGAATCCGGCGGACGTCGCCGAAGTTTTCGAAACGTTCTGCCGCAAGATCGTCGACGTCGTCGCGCCGTTGGTTCCGGCGGTAAAGCCTCAAGCGGCGTTTTTCGAGCAATACGGCCCGGCCGGTTCGGCGGCGCTCGCGTCGATTATCCGTTACGCGTCGAGCAAAGGTCTTCTCGTCGTTTTGGACGCGAAGCGACACGATATCGGCTCGACGGCGACCGCTTACGCTCGCGGAATGATCGGCGCGACGAGTCCTTGGGGCGCGGACGCGTTAACGGTCGGCCCGTATCTCGGCGACGACAGCCTGACGCCGTTCGTCGACGTCGCGAACGAGCGCGACGGCGGCATTTTCATTTTGGTAAAGACGTCGAATCCGGGCGGCGCGCAGTTCCAGGACTTGGCGTTCGAGGGCAAAACGCTTTACCGTCGGGTCGGCGAATACGTCCAAACGCTCGCGGCGGAGAGCGTCGCGAAGACCGGTTGCGCCTGCGGTTACGGGAACGTCGGCGGCGTCGTCGGCGCGACCTGGCCGGCTCAGCTGACGGAACTTCGCGCGGCGCTTCCGAACGTTTGGTTCTTAGTCCCGGGTTACGGGAGCCAAGGCGGCGGCGCGAAAGACGTCGCGGGCGCTTTCGATGACAACGGACTCGGCGCGATCGTCAACAACTCGCGCGGCATTATTTTCGCCTACCGTTCGGAAGCGTACAAAGACCGCTTCGGCGAAGCGCGTTGGGAAGAAGCGGTCGAAGCGTCGACCCGCGATATGATC
>JAFSFF010000366.1 GCA_017435375.1 Thermoguttaceae bacterium | reverse complement strand
CTTAATCGCGTAATACTTGTGAACCATTTGCGGCAAACCCCAAGGCGCGATCGACGTCATGAAGACGACCGACCAAAAGACAAGGGGCGAAATCGGGTCGACCGGCGCGACTTGAAGTTCGCCCGCCGCGCCTTCGAGGCGAAGTCGGTAAAGCTCCGACGCTTTCGCGAACGCCGCGCCGTATCCGCCGTATTCGTCGGCGAAACGATGAGCGACGAACCAAACCATCGCCGTCGCGCCGACGAACATAATGATCCCTTGCAGGAAGTCGATGCGCGCCGCCGCTTTGTAACCGCCGAAAACGATGTAAAGCCCCGTAACGACGACGACCGACGTCAGCGCGGCGAAGAGCGAAATCCCGAAAACTTCGGTGAAAAGATACGTCAAGCCGGCGAAAACCGACGCGGAGTAAGGGAGCATAAAGAGGAAAATAATAATCGCTCCGGCGATTTTCATTCCGTTCGAACCGTACCGCGTCGCGAAGAATTCCGGCGTCGTCGACGCGTTTAAACGGCGCGTCATCGCTCGCGTGCGGCGCCCGAGAACGAGCCAAGCGACCAACCCGCCGAAGACCGCGTTCGCGAAACCGACCCAAAGCGCCTTATACGAACTTACCCAACCGTACTGCCCGGCGAAACCGATGAAAACAACCGCGCTAAAATACGCCGCGCCGTAAGAAATCGCCAGAATCCAAGGGCCGAGAACGCCGCCTCCGAGGAGAAAGTCGTTCACGTTCTGCGTTTTTTTCATACCCCAAGCCGCGATTGCGAGAATCGCGACGAAAAAAAGACCGGTTAAAATAAGCGGTAAAGACGGCATTGCTTAAACTTTCGGTTAAGGCGTCGACGCGACGACGCGTCGAACGGAAACGAACGGAACAAAACCGCTTCGGCGCGCTCGGAAAGAACGCGTCGAAACGGTCGACGGTTGTTAGGACGGTTAGGTTAAGTCTTGCGACGACGCTGTTTAGAATTTGTCGTCGGCCGCGGCTTTGCGTTGGGGCTTCGCCGGTCGAACGCGAACGCGGAACGAATCGCGCTCTTCGACGAACTCGACGCGGTCTTGCGCGAGAAGTTGGAGCGCTTCCGGATAAGCGACGAATTCGGCTTCGCGGAGAACGCGATCGCTCAACGTGTCGACGGTGTCGGCGTCGTAAACCGGAACGGTTTTCTGCAGGAGAATCGGGCCGTGGTCGTATTCGTTGTCGACGAAGTGAACGGTCGCGCCGCTGACTTTAACGCCGCGACGGAGCGCGGCGTCGTGAACGCGGCGACCGTAGTAGTTTTCGCCGCAGAAAGACGGAATCAACGACGGGTGAATGTTCAACACTTTGTTCGTGAAGTCGTCCGGAATCGCGAGGAGTTTCAGATAACCGGCCATCGCGACGTATTCGACCTTCGCGGCGCGGCAAGCGGCGAAAACGGCGTCGCTAAACTCTTGCTTGGTTTGGAATTCCGAACTTTTGACGATCGCGATCGGAATGTTGTTTTGCTCGGCGAATTGAAGCCCTTTCGCGCGATCGGAACTGGAAACGACGAGACGAATGTCGACGTCGAGCTTGCCTTCTTCGACTTTGTCGATCAGGTTTTTCAGGGTGCGGCCCGTTCCGGAAATCAAGACGGCGAGCGGAAGTTTTTTAGCCATAAGAACGCCCTTTTGCGAAATTGACAACGATTGTTGAAACGAAATTTAAACGGGAAAATGAAAGAACGCGTCGAAAACCGCGTCGACGGCGAACGTCGACGCGGTTTCTAAACGACGGCGGCCGAACGCTTAGCGCGCGATTTTAACGTAAACGGCGACCGTCGCGCCGTCGACCTTGACTTCGGTCGGTTCGACGCCGTCGAGCGCTTCGAAACGGAGGTCGACGCAAAGGGTTTCTCCCTTGACGTAATCGGCTTTCGTTTCGGCGGCGACGCGGACTTCGTCGGCGTCGGAGACGAGCCCGACGACGACGCGGTCGACGTAATCGCAGTTCAGTTCCTTGCGGCGGTCTTGGATCGCGCGAACGAGTTCGCGGGCGCGCCCTTCGACGATCAGCTCCGGCGTCAACTCGGTCGCGAGGACGACGACGCAGGAAGCGCTTTGCGCGGCGGCGAAACCGTCTTTCGCTTGGAGGCGAACTTGGACTTCTTCGCTCGTCAGCTCGACCGTTTCGCCGGAGTCGAGCGTCAGTTTGAGCGTTCCGGACGCGGCGAGTTCGGCGTTCGCGGCGGCGCCGTCGATACCGCCGAGCGCTTTCTTGACGCTCGGGAGGAGTTTGCCGAGTTTCGGGCCGAGTTTCTTGAAGTCCGGGACGACCGCGTAAGAAACGTATTGGTCGGCGCGTTCGATGAAGTTCGCCGATTTGACGTTCAGCTCTTCCTCGATCAGCGCGACGTAAGGCGAAACCGCCGCGACGTCGGCCGCGTCGCCCAAAACGATTTCGACGCCGGAGAGCGGTTGACGCACCTTCAGCTTCGACGCCATTCGGGCGTTGCGACCGAGCGAAACGATTTCGCGAACTTGCGCCATTCGCTTCGAGAGCGCTTCGTCGATCGCGGCTTCGTCGGCGGTCGGGTAATCGCAAAGGTGAACGCTGCAAAGCGCGGCGTCGCCGAAGTTTTCGGTCAGTTGGAGCCAAATGCGCTCGGCGAGGAACGGAACGAACGGCGCGATCAGTTTCGAAAGCGTCAAGAGCGACTCGTAAAGCGTCCAGTACGCGTCCGCTTTCGTCGTCGACTCTTCGCCCGACCAGAAACGGTCGCGACTGCGGCGAACGTACCAGTTCGAGAGG
>JAFSFF010000365.1 GCA_017435375.1 Thermoguttaceae bacterium | reverse complement strand
CGGCGAAAATCGACGCGCCGCTCGTCGCGACGGAGGAAAACGTCAAACCTAAAATCCCGAGCGGCGCCCAAGCGATCACCCAGCGCGCGGCGGCGGTCGCGGCGGTCGCGAGGTCTTTGAGCGTCGTTTTCGTCGTCGCGGAGGCGGTCGAGCGCAACGCTAACCCGAAGACGATCGCCCAAGTCAAAACGCCGATGAAGTTGCCGTCGACCAAAGCGCCGACCGGGTTTTGCGTCGCGTTTTTCAACAGTTGAGCGAAGACTTCAAAAAAGCCCGACGGCGGCGTCCCGGCGTCGGCGGCTTCCGGGAGTTTTAACGTCGTCGGGAAGAGGAAGCTCGCGCCGACCGCTAAAACCGCCGCGAGCGCCGTCGACGTTAGGTAAAGGCCGACGACCGGGGTGAAGCGCGAACCGACTTTTGCGCCGGCGTTGGCGAGCGCCTCGACGACGAGAACGAAAACGAGAAGAGGCGCGATCGCT
The DNA here is from genome assembly GCA_017435375.1 of Thermoguttaceae bacterium. Lineage (GTDB taxonomy): Bacteria > Planctomycetota > Planctomycetia > Pirellulales > Thermoguttaceae > RUG369. The sequence continues at coordinate 4,800 of JAFSFF010000365.1, read as the reverse complement.
TTCAGGGCGCCGACGAAAAGCGTCCCGAGCGTTCCGACGACCGTCGCGCCGGGGCAAAGGAAACCGAGCGCGACGCCCAAAAGGAGCCCGACGGCGATGCGGGCGATCAACGAAAGACGATTCCAACGGTTGAGAAAGCGGTTCATTGGGCGCGGTTTCCTTTTATTGTCGAGGTTTTCGGCGTTTCGACGGGAGCGCCGGAAACGGTCGAAGCGATTTTAACGATTTTTCGGCGTTTTAACGGCGCGACGCGAAGGGTCGGCGGCGAGTTTGGCGGTCGAAGCGATTGGGACGGTTTTAACGGGCGACCGACGGCGCGATGCTTTTCAAGTAACGGAGCGATTCGCGGCCCAACGCAACGACGCCGGGGGAATAGTCGAACGGTTCGACGCCGATCCAGCCGTCGAAACCGACGTCGGTTAGCGCTTGCAAAATCGGCGCGAAGTCGAGGTCGCCGAACCCGGGGCCGCGGAGGTTCGGGTCGTTCGCGTGAAAGGTCGGCGCGCTCCGTCGACCGAGCGCGGCGCGAATCGTTTCGGGAATCGACGCGCTTTCGCCGCCCGCCATCGCCTTGCAGTCGAGGTGGAGCGAGACCGTTTCCGGCGAACCGAGTTTGGCGATAAAGGCGAGCGTTTCGTCGGCGGTCGTCCAAAAGTTCGTTTCGGTCGGAGCGAGGGCTTCGAGCGCGAGCGCAACGCCGGTTCGTTCGAGCGTCGGAAGGACGAGCGAAATCGTTTCGAGCGCGGACTCCTCGGCGTCGGCGCGGGTAAACTCCGGCAAAATCGAACGTTGCGCGGGGGAGCCGAAAACGAGATAGGAGCCGCCCAACTCGGCGCAAAGCTCGGCTAAGGCGATCAAATAGTCGGCGGTGCGACGGCGGACGGCGCGGTCGAGCGTCGTCAACCGCAAGCCGGACGTGTTCGCGAGAACCCAATGGAGCCCGGAAACCGCGACGCCGGAAGCGGTCGAGGCGGCTTGAACGCGGCGGCGAATCGCGGAGGAAACGCGGGCGACGTCGGTCGTTTTCGAGTCGCCGGAGACGAACGCCGGGTCGAGCGAAAACGGAGCCAACTCGGCGCCGTCGTATCCCCAAGCGGCGAACGCGTCGAACTGATTTTCAAGGGACCAACGCAAAAACATCTCGTTGCAAAGCGCGTATTTCATCGGCGGAACTCCGGAAGCGGAAGGAGAACGGAAAGAGGGAAAAAACGGGGGATTGGGGAAACCGGGGGAAACGGGCGAATTGGGCGGCGCGGCGTTGCGGAGCCGTTCTTTCGTCGTTTGGCGGCGCATATTAATATTAATGACAAAATCGGCTCGCGTCGTCGACGAACGGCGACGCGAACCGAGTCGACCCGACGAAGTCGCGGCGCGTTGCGTCGGCCTCGTCGAGCGTTTTTAAGCCGTCAAAATCGGTTTAATCGGCGGAAAAGGAATTATTTCGCCAATTTGTCTTGGATTTTGAGGTAGAGCGCGGCGCCCCACGATTCGTAACCGACCGCGTTCGGGTGGAGAAGGTCGGGCATCACGTCCTTGGTGAGGACGCCGTCTTTGTTCATAAAGACGTGGTTAATGTCGACCAATTCGACGTAATCGAGGTCGCGAACGGCGTACGGCATCAGGGCGTTAATCTTGTCGATTTCCGCTTGTTGATCCGGGCGGCTCGTGCAGGGGAAGATTTTCAGAACGATAATCTTCATTTCCGGGAAGAGGGAGTGAAGCTTCGTAACGATGCGGCGGTTGCCGAGCGCGATATCGGCCGGTTGACGGTCGCGGCTCCAGGTGTTGTTGACGCCGATGAGGAGGACGGCCAGTTTCGGGTCGACCTTGCTCCAGTCGTAGTTTTCGAGGCGCCAAAGGACGTGTTGCGTTTGGTCGCCGCCGATCCCAAGGTTGATCGCCTTCATATCGCCGTAGTATTTTTGCCAAACGTCGGCGCCGGCGCCTTCCCAACCGTGCGTGATCGAGTCGCCGACCATCAGGACGTCGACGTCGCCTTTCTTGAGAAGTTCGTTCTTTTCGTTGAAGCGGCCCGTCCACCAGTCGCCTTCGCGCGGCGCCGGTTGAACGTCGACCGGGGTTTCGCCGAGGCCGTCGGCGATCATCGGTTCGAGCGCGTCGGCCCAAATTTTGTAACCGGCGGCGTTCGGGTGGAGCATGTCGGGCATAATTTCCTTCGGAAGCGTTCCGTCTTCCGTCAGGAACAGGTCGTTGATGCTGTAGAGTTGGACGTTTTCGACTTTCGAACCGGCGTAGATTTCGCGGAGACCGGCGTTGATGGCGTCGACGTCTTTGCGGAATTTATCGCCGACTTTGTGGTCGCGCGGGAAAACTTCCAGCAAGAGGATTTTCGTCGTCGGGTAGAGAGCCTTCACTTTGTCGACGATCTTTTGGACGCCTTGAACCGTTTCGGCGGGCGAGCTGTGTTGCGCGCGAACTTTATTGTCGCCGTCCATTTTGTCGACGGTGTGCCCGATGTTGTTCGTGCCGATCATAATGATCGTCATTTTCGGGTTGATTTTGTCGACCGGCGAATTTTCGAGGCGCCAAAGGACGTGGCCGGTGCGGTCGCCGCTGATGCCGAAGTTCATCGCGTTGCGGTCGGCGTAATATTCGGCCCAAACGTCTTTTCCGCCGCCTTCCCAACCGTGCGTGATGGAGTCGCCGATCCAAAGGAGGTCGACGTTCCCTTGCGCCATCCGTTCGGCTTGTTGCTTGTATCGACCAATGTCGCGGTTTTCGAGGGTAACGGCGAGGTTTTCGGTAACGGCCGGTTGCGCGAGGGCGAGGGACGGCGCGCCGACGAAGGCGAACGTCAAGCCCAAAACGCCGACGACGAAGGCCGCCAAGTTCAGCGATTTTTTCATAATGGCAAAATCCTTTAAGGGGTGAGTCCGACGGCGAAGGGCGCGTCGGAGGAACGAGGAATCGAGCGCGTCGAACGGCGGCGCCCTCTTCTTCATATCTTAACTGAAATCGCTTCCGTTTTGAAGCGTTTTTTTGCGAAAAAACGAAAATTTTTTCAAATTGTCGGAAAAGAACCTGTTTTTTATTTGAATATTGACTATAATTTCACTTGCCTCGCGTCGAGCGGGGCGGCGCTAGGGCGCGAAGGCGTCGAACTTTAAGGCTAATAAAATTTTTTCGCTACTTTGACCGTCGCGACGTCGCGTTTTGCTTATGTCATTAGAAATTCGATATGTTAAACGACTCGAAATGCGATACGTTTACGACGAGGGGACGCCCTTGCCGGAAGCGACGCTTCCTTCGGGGTATTTTTGGGCGCCGTGGAGCGCCGCGCAAACCGACGTTCACGCTCGGCTGATTTACACGGCGTTTCATCGCGACCTCGACGCTCGCGTTTTTCCGACCTTTCGCTCTTACGACGCTTGCGGGCGGCTGATGCGGGCGATCGCGTCGAAAAAGGATTTCGTTCCGAAGGCGACTTGGCTGATCGGACGGCGCGGCGGGCCGTCGGAGCAAATCGATTATTGCGCGACGATTCAAGGGATGTTAAAGGGAGACGGAACTTGCGGCGGAATTTTGAACGTCGCGGTGATTCCGACCGCTCGACGGCGCGGGCTCGGACGGGCGCTCGTTTTGAAGGCGCTGCAAGGCTTTCGCGACGTCGGTTGCGTTCGAACGACGCTCGAAGCGACCGCGGAGAACGCGGGCGCGGTGCGGTTGTACGCGTCGCTCGGTTTTGTCGTGTCGCGGGTTTCTTACGTCGAATCGTACGTCGAGACGGGAAAACAATTTTAACGATTAAAACGGTTTTCGCGAAGAAAAGCCGTCGGGCGATTGGGCGCGCTCGGCGGCTTTTTCTGCATTTTGCGCGTCGAAGCGCCGATAATGAGGACGAGCGTCGACCGCTTCTCGACGAAGTTGCTCGAATCGGGAACGCGTCGACGGGAATTTAGCGAAAATTTAACGAACGCGGCGATTTTAACGAAAAGAACGCGGGCGGATTAAACGGATTATAACGATGGAAGCGAAGAATCGGATTGAAGTTTTGGACAACGGGCTCGCGCTGATCGCCGAAGAGGCGCCGTGGAGCGAAGCGATTTCGTTCGCGATTCGGACGCCGGCCGGGTCGATTTACAATCCGCCGGGAAAAGCCGGGTTGGCGAGCTTGACGTGCGAGATGACGACGCGCGGCGCGGGCGGGCTCGGGAACCGCGAGTTCCTCGAAACGCTCGAAAATCTCGGCGTCGAATCGTCGGAGTCGACGTCGCAGTCGTATATGTCGATCGGCGCGGTCGGGTTGGCGGAGCATTGGGAACGCTCGCTCGAACTCTTGACGGCGCAACTCCGCGACCCGATCTTTCCTGAGGACGAACTCGAATCTTGTCGCCAAATTCAGCTGCAAGAAATCGCCGCGATCGAAGACGAACCGGCGCGCAAAACGCTGATCGAGTTGGGAAGAATTTTTTATCCCGACCCGTTCGGCCGTCCGAGTTTCGGCGACGTCGAGTCGGTGAACGCGCTGACGATCGACGACGTTCGCGACTTCCATCGCCGCTTTTTCCGCCCGAACGGAACGGTCGTCGCGGTTTCCGGACGCTTCGATTGGGAGCGGATTCGCGACAAGGTCGCGGCGCTTTTCGGCGACTGGAAACCGGTCGAGACGGCGGAAATCGTTCCGGTCGCGTCGGCGACGTCGACCGCGCATCGCGAAACCGATTCGGCGCAAACGCATATCGGGTTGGCGTTCGAAACGATTCCGTTCGGCGATCCGGAGTATCATCGCGCTTGGGGCGGCGTCGAGGTGTTGAGCGGCGGGATGAGTTCGCGGCTCTT
>JAFSFF010000364.1 GCA_017435375.1 Thermoguttaceae bacterium | reverse complement strand
CGCCGCAAGTCCCGTAAAAATAGATTTCGCCGAGTTCGCACGTCGCGCCCCAACTCCCCAAATTCGCCGCCGCTTGGAGCCAACGAACCCCTTCCGCTTCGTTCTGCGCGACGCCGTCGCCGCTCAAATAACAATGCGCGACGTTCGTCGCCGCCGTCGCGAAGCCGAGTTCCGCCGACCGTCGCCAAAGCCGAATCGTCTCCGCCGCGACCTCCGGCGACTCGTTCGGCTTTCCGTCCGCCGCGCCGCGCCCGTCCCCCAAATAACACCCGAGATAACAGAGCGCCCGAACGTCCGGGTTCGGCTCTTCCGACATTCGCTTGAACCCCTCGAACGCCCGAAGGAAGCAAGCCCGCGCCTTCGCCTCGTCCTTCGGCAAACCGCCCAAACCGTCCCGGAAACAGCCGCCCAACGCGTCGAGCGCGAACGGATTCCCCGCTTGCGCCGGTTTCTTCGCGACCGCGACCGCCCGCGCCGCGTCCGGTCGCGTCCCTTGCAGACCGTCCGCAAGCGCTTCGGCGAGTTCCCCTTGCGCTTCGAGCGAACCCGCTTTCGCCGCCTCGGTTAGGAGCCGCAACCCCTTCGGCCCGTCGATTTTAACGCCCTCCAAGCCGAAGCAAAGCGCCCGCCCCCGACGGTAAAGCTCCGCCGCCGAAAGTCCGGTCGTTTCGTTTCCGTTCGCGCCGCCGACGCCGCCGTTCGTTCCGTTTCCGTTGTTGTTTTTCGCTAAGTCGCTCATCTCGGTCGCTCCTTAAAATCGTTTAAGTCGATAAATTCAATAAGATCGCTAAAATAAAGACAAAATCGGTCGAAAAGAGCGACGCTCGACGCCGAACGCCGCCCCTTAACGAAACATTGTAACGAACCGCGCGACAGATTGCAACAAATTTCCGACGCAACCGGCAAAAAAAAACGTTTTCCGAAAAACCGCCCCTACGCCCCGCAAAAAACGCAAAACCGCAACTTTAAAACGCCGCCCCGACGCCGTCGCGCCCCCAAAACACGCCGCCCCAACGCCGTTCGTCCCGCCGTCGCGTCGAAAATTCGCCGGAAAACTTCGCCCAGCGCGCCGCCGTTCCGGCTCGTTAAGTTCAAGTTCAAAACTCGCGCCTTCCCCTCGCCGTCGAGCGTAAACGCCCGCTCTTAAACGCCGTCCGCCTCGTCGGCTCGAACGAGCCAACGCGCCCAGGGACTCGTTTCGAAATCGTACTCGCGCGGACAAGAACGCGCGAGCCGCTCCAACGCGTCGCGACATTCCGTCGCCGCCGCGAACTTCCTTCGTTCGAACGCCTCCGCCGCCCGCTTGCGATACTCGACCGCTTTCGCCGGGTCTTTCGCCAACGTCAAATCGCCGGTCTCGAACGCCGCCGCCAAGCGATTCGCCGCCGAACCGTCGTCGCCGAACTCGACCGCCGCGCGGTAAAACTCGACCGCCTTCGACGCGCTCTTTCGGAAGCCGAAACGGCCCTCCTCGCAAAGAACGCCGAGAAAATACGACGCGTCGGCGTCGCCCCATTGCGCCGCGCGACGCGTCCAACGAACGCCTTCGCGGACGGTTTCCGTCTCGTTCTCCTCGTCGACGACGTCGGCGAGCAAACGCAAGCCGAGCCGACGCGCCGCTTCGACGTTCCCCTTTTCCGCCGCCTTGCGATAAAGCCGAACCGCCTCCGCCGCGTCCTTTTCGACGCCGTCCCCGGTCTCGAAACAGATCGCCAAATTCTTCGTCGCGTCGACGCACCCCGACTTGTCGGCCTTGCGAAACCAACGAACCGCCTCCGCACCGTCGCGCTCGACGCCGAGTTCGCCGCTCCAATACGCGAGACCGAGCGCCTCCGTCGCCCAACGGTCGCCGCCCTTGGCCGCCGACTTCAAATAGCGGACGCCCTCCGCCGCGTTCGCCTCGACGCCGCCCGTCAAAAGGGTCAAGCCGAGAAACGCCGCCGGCGTCCGCGCTCCCAAGTCGACCGCCCGTCGGAGCCAACGAACGCCCTCCGCCGCGTCTTTCGCAAGGCCGAGCGAACCGTTGAAATAAGCGAAACCGAGCCGCTTCGCCGCCGGCGCGTCCCCCGCTTCCGCCGCTTTCCGGAACCAACGAACCGCCTCCGTTTCGTTCTTCTCGACGCCGAAACCGCTCGCATAAAACGCGGCTAAGTCTCTCGCCGACGCCGCGCTCCCCAGTTCCGCCGCCGTTCGGAACCAACGCGCCGCCTCCGCTTCGCTCTTCTCGACGCCGCGCCCGATCCAATAAAACTCCGCCAAGTTCGTCGCCGCCTCCGCGCTCCCCGCTTCCGCCGCCGTTCGAAACCGGCGAATCGCTTCCGCTTCGTCCTCTTCGACGCCGACGCCGTTCCAATAACAGAACGCAAGTTTGACGCTCGCCCGCCGATCGCCGAGATTTGCCGCCGCGCGGAGCCAACGAACGCCCTCCGCTTCGTCCTTCTCGACGCCGACGCCGTTCAAATAAGCGCCCGCGAGGTTCGTCGCCGCCGTCGCGAACCCGAGTTCCGCCGACCGCAACCAAAGCCGCGCCGTCTCCGCCGCGACCTCCGGCGACTCGTTCGGCTTCCCGTCCGCCGCGCCGCGACCGTCCCCCAAATAACACCCGAGATAACAGAGCGCCCGAACGTCCGGGTTCGGCTCTTCCGACATTCGCTTGAACCCTGCGAACGCCCGAGCGAAAAACTCCCGCGCTTTCGTTTTATCCTTTCGCAAACCGCCCTTCCCGTCCCGATAAGCGGCCCCCAACGTATCCAACGCGAACGGATTCCCCGCCTCCGCCGGTTTTTGAGCGACTTCGACCGCCCGCGCCGCGTCCGGTTGCGTCCCTTGCAGACCGTCGAAAAGCGCTTCCGCCAACTCGCCTTGCGCGTCGAGCGAACCCGCTTCCGCCGCCGCTTCCAACAACGCCAACCCTCGCGGCCCGTCGATTCGAACGCCGTCCAAGCCGAACGCAAGCGCCCGCCCCCGACGGTAAAGCTCCGCCGCCGAAAGTCCGGTCGCGTCGGTTTTGCCGTTCGCGCCGGTTTCGTTCGCGCCGCCGACGCCGCCGT
>JAFSFF010000363.1 GCA_017435375.1 Thermoguttaceae bacterium | reverse complement strand
GTTTAAATTGCCTAACGCTCGCGACGCTTGATTCAATTTTTTCAACACCTTAACGGTATTGAAATCGACGTCGCGAATCGCGTCGGGAAGTAAAGAAAACCAAGGCCGACTTTTCATTGTAAATTTCCAAGCGTAAACGCAACGTTAAAATAGGTCAAACCACTTTTGACTCTTTATCAAAATCGCCGTTTTTCATAAAAAGCAAACCCGCTCTTTATCAAAATCGCCGTTTTTCATAAAAAGCAAACCCGCTCTTTCACTATTTTAACAAAAAAAAACGCCGCGACAAGCGTTTTGTCGCGGCGGTTTTCAACATTTCAACGCTTTTTCAAACGTTTTTCAACGACGGTTCGCCGACGTTCGCTCAGGCGAGTTTGCGGCAGATCGCTTCGGCCATCTCTTGCGTGCCGACGGCGGTCGGGTCGTCGCGGTTCGGCTTCATGTCGTAAGTAACGTCTTTGCCTTCGCGAATGACTTCGGCGACCGCGGCTTCGAGGCGGTTCGCGGCGTCGGTTTCTTTCAGGTGGCGAAGCATCAAGACGCCGGACAAAATCAACGCGCACGGGTTGACTTTGTTCAGGCCCTTGTATTTCGGCGCGCTGCCGTGCGTCGCTTCGAAAACGGCGCCGTTGTGGCCGATGTTCGCGCCCGGAGCGACGCCGAGACCGCCGATCAGACCGGCGCAGAGGTCGCTCAAGATGTCGCCGTAAAGGTTCGGGAGCGCGACGACGTCGTAAAGCTCCGGCTTTTGGACGAGCTGCATACACATGTTGTCGACGATGCGGTCTTCGAACTCGATTTCCGGGAAGTCTTTAGCGACGTTGCGCGCCGTTTCGAGGAAAAGACCGTCCGAGAACTTCATAATGTTCGCTTTGTGAACCGCCGTAACCTTTTTGCGACCGTTTTCACGAGCGTATTCGAACGCGGCGCGAACCAAGCGATCCGTTCCGGAAACGCTGATCGGCTTGATCGAAACGCCGGTTTCGTCGTACTTCGTCGCGATTTTGCGGCCCGGCGCCAAACGGTTGATTTCGTCGACGATTTCCTTCGTAACTTCCGAACCCTTTTCGAATTCGATCCCGGCGTAAAGGTCTTCGGTGTTTTCGCGGAAGATAACGAGGTCGACCGGAACCGAGCTGAAATACGAACGGACGCCCGGGTAATATTTGCACGGACGAACGCAAGCGAAGAGGTCGAGTTCTTGGCGGAGGTGAACGTTCAGGCTGCGGAAGCCGGTTCCGACCGGAGTCGTGATCGGCGCCTTCAACGCGCAACGGGTGCGACGGATGCTTTCCAAAACTTCCGGCGGCAACGGGTTGCCGGTCTTTTCCATCACGTCGATACCCGCCTCTTGGACGTCCCAATTAATCGCGACGCCGGTCGCGTCGACGCATTTGCGAGCCGCTTCGGCCAATTCCGGACCGACGCCGTCGCCGGTGATGAGCGTAACTTCGTAAGCCATTTTCGTTCCTTTCGTTCGAACGTTCGTTCGCAATTCTCAACATCGCTCGCCCGACGCCGCCTAAAATAAGCCGCGTCGGCAAGCCGCTTGCGTTTATTTTACCCGAAAGCGCCGTTTCGTCAATCGCCCCCGACAAAGCGCCGCGCCGCCACTCTTTAACGAAAAACGCCCGCCCGGCGTTAAGCAAGGCGAGCGTTAAAGCGTTACGTTCGGCGACTTCGACGTTTTCTCAACGGAAAACGTCCGCTTTCATCGAATACGGAAGTTCGCCTGGTCGGAAATCCTCCGCGACGTAAAGAACGCCGCCGACGCCGACGAGTTTGTTCGCGCGGTAATTCACTTCGTTTCCGCGTTCCATCGAGACGGCGATCATGTCCGCCGGGTTCGTGCCGGGCGAGCAGAATTGGCAGTGCCCGAGCGTGCGAACGAGGTTGAAGTCGGTGATTCCCGCGTGCCGCTTCGTCGGGTACATGTACCCTTCGATATAAACGCGGCGACCGTTCAGCGCGGCGATTTCCGGCGCGACGCCGCCGTCTTTCGTCAGCGCCATCGAATCGAACGCGACGATTTCGTATCCGGGCGGCGCGTTGTGATAAAAGGCGTAAACGCGCCAACACGTCGCCGAAATCGCCAGCAAAACGCTCAGCGCCGTCGCGGTCGACGTCAACGCGAAACCGCCGATTTCCTCCGGCGCCCGCGCGATTTTCCGCAACCCCAGAACGCCCAACACGACGCCGACGACCGCGACCAGAATGAACGGCGTCCAAAAAAAGCCCAAAATCGAAACGATCGCCGCGACCAACGAGCCGACGCCCAACGTCGCTATCTGTTTGTAATCGACCGTTTCCTCGGTCGGCGCGACCGCCTCGACGTCGCGATAAACGCCTTTCAGCGCGTCGTCAAAAACAGCTTTCATCGGTTTCGCTCCGCCGCGCTCAACGCGCGGTCTTTGCTAAGTTTAAGAAAAGCGCGAACGTTCGAAACGCGTTCCGAACCGCCGCGACGGGCGTCGAAAACGCGTTCCGAAAAACGTTCCGAAAAGCCGCGAATCAGGTTTGCAACGATTGCGCGACGTCGGTGCGGTACGCGATCACCGCCGGCAAGTAACCGACGATCGACGCCAAGCCGATCAGCCCCGGAATCAACGCCAACTCGATCGCTTGGAAGTCCCAAGGTCGCACCATCACGTTCGAATAGGCCATAATCAGCGGCGCGAGGGCCCCGATCGCCAAGTGCCCGATCAACGCCCCAAAGAGACCGCCGCCGAGCGAAAGAAGAATCGACTCGAGCAAAATAATCGACATAACGGTCGACCGACGCGCGCCGAGCGCCCGCATAATCGCGATTTCTTGGCGACGCTCGTTCATCGACGTGTAAATGCTGACCATCATCCCGACGCCGGCGACGATAACGACTTGAATCGCGAAGATAATCAACACGCTTTGAATGTTCCCGATCACGTCTTGGAAGAACGCCGCGATCTCTTGAACCGGCGCGACCGCCTGCGCTTCGAGAAGCTCGCCCTCGATCTTCGCCGGAAGCGCGGTAACCGCCGTGTCGATCACTTGGCGACGCTCCGTTTGCACGAGGTCTTTTTCTTCGATTTCAAGGCCCGGACGGCTTTCCGTCGCGGCTTCGACGGCGGCGGCGGTCGCGGTTACTTCGACTTCGGCGTCTTTAGTAATAAGGAGAATCGCGGTCAAGCGGCGCTTATGTTCGGCGTGTTCGTGTTCTTCGCCTTCTTCGTGTTCGTGTTCGCGTTCTTCGACGCCGAGTTCGGCGCGTTTGCGGGCCAGCTCTTCTTCGCGGAGATCGTAATTAATCGTTTCGACTCCGGCGTGTCCGTGTTCGTGTTCGCGATAGAAGCCTTCGAGGTTGACGAAGACGGCGCGGTCGTTCGGGCTCCCGGTGTGGTCCAAAATCCCGACGATTTTAAACGGTTCGTGCAGGTCTTCGTCGCGCGCCGAGTTCGTATGCCCGAAACGGATTTCTTGCCCGACTTGCAGCTTGTTCTTTTTCGCGACCGCGTAACCGACGACGGCGCCGTTATAGTCGGTATATTTGAAGAATTCGCCCTTTTGAAGCGTGTAAGGTTTGCCGTCCGACTTCGTAACGGAGTTAAAATATTCCGGCGTCGTCGCGATGACCGGCGAACCTTGGTAGTTGTCGCCGCGAGCGATCGGAATCGCCGTTTTCACTTCCGCCGAATAGCGCGACGAACGCATCAGGTCGTAATATTCGTAAGGAATCAACCCGACCGGGTCTTGGTTGTAAAAGACCGTGCTAAGAACGAGTTGCAGTTTGCTTCCCTTGGCGCCGACGATCAAGTCGTACCCCTGCGCGCCCTGTTGGAACGACTTCCCGACGACGCCGTTAATAACGAGAACCGTAACGACGAGCGCGACGCCGAGCGCCATCGAGAACGCCGTCAACGCCGACGCCAACGAACGGTGCCGAATGCTTTTCCAAGCGATTTTCCAAAGACTCATGTTGCCGCCTCAAGTAATAAGGGACGTTCGACCGCCGCGACAAACGCCGGTCGCTTCCAAAAAATAACGAAAAAAAGGGCGCGCCGAGCGAAAACGCTTCCGCTCGACGCGCTTTAACGGATTATTCTTCCGTCGAATCGTTCGCGTCGTCCGCTTCCGAATCGATTTCGATCGTCGGTTCCGCCGCCGTTTCTTCTCCGGCGAAGGTCGAGGCGCCGAGCGTCGTTTTCGGCGTCGCGTCGACTTCGTCGCGCGGAATGCGGTTGATCGCGACGATCGCGTCGTCGACGTCGACGTTCATCAAGCGGACGCCCTGCGTGTTGCGACCGGTTTCGCGGATTTCGTCGATCGCGAAACGTTGGATTTTGCCGCGCGCGGTGATCGTCATCACTTCGTCGCCGGCGTCGACTCGCAAGACGTCGACGACTTTGCCGTTGCGCTTCGTCGTCTTGACGTCGAGGAGACCGCCGCCCCCGCGCCGTTGCGTTCGATAACGGCGGTTCGAAGAGCCGTCGGCGCTTTCGTCGCCGTCTTCCGCTTCCGTTTCCGCGTTTTCGACGGCTTCCGACGCTTCGAGTTCGGCGTCGTCGACCGCGTCGCCCGGGTCGGCCCCGGCGGCGGTCATTTCGAGCGAATCGCCGAGCGCTTCCAACTCGTCGGCGCTCGTCGCCGCGGCGTTCGGGCCGAACGGCGTGCGCTTCCCGTAACCGTTTTCGCAAACCGTTAAGAGGAAAGCGTTTTCGTCGGCGACCGCCATCCCGACGACGTAGTCGCCGGCGCGGAGCGAAATCCCCTTGACGCCGGACGCAGCGCGCCCCATCGGTCGAGCGTCCGACTGTTTGAAGCGAATCGCTTTCCCCTTGGCGGTCGCCAAGACGATTTCGTCGCCCGGTTCGACGACCGCGACGTCGACGAGTTCGTCCCCTTCGCGGAGTTTGATCGCGATGATGCCCGCTTTGTACGGACGGCTGTACGCGCTCAAATCGGTCTTCTTGACGAGACCGTTTTTCGTCGCCATTACGAGGAACGCGCCCGGTCGGTCGAAGTCGCGAATCGCGCGGCAGTCGGCGACCTTTTCGTCGGCGTCGAGGTTCAGCAGGTTGACGAGGTTGCGCCCCTTCGCGTCGCGAGCGAGCTGCGGAATACCGTAAACCTTTTGCCAATAGCACTTGCCCTTGTTCGTGAAGAAGAGCAAATAGGAGTGCGTGCTGGCGACGAAGAGATGGCGCACCGGGTCTTCCTCGTCGGTTTTCGCGCCTTTAAGTCCTTTGCCGCCGCGACGTTGCGCTCGATACTCGTCGAGCGCGGTTCGCTTGACGTAACCGTTCGTCGTGATCGAAACGACCATCGTCTCTTCGTTGATGAGGTCTTCGTCCGCGACGTTTCCAACTTCCTCGAACGCGATTTCGGTGCGGCGTTTGTCGGCGAACTTGTTTTTGACCTCTTCCAAGTCTTGACGGACGATCGCCAAAATGTTCTTTTCGTCCGACAAAATGCGGCGGAACTCCGCAATGTCGGCGAGAAGCGCGTTGTACTCGTCGGCCAACTTTTGTTGTTCGAGGTTGACCAACTGCCCGAGCGTCATACGGAGAATCGCGTCCGCTTGCACCGGCGTCAGCGTATAACTTTCCTTGACGCCGCGCGTCGACTGGAACGACTCGAAACCTTCGTCGCCAAGCGCTCGATTCAGGAGCGCGGCCGGGCACTCGATTTGCATCAAGCGCTGTTTCGCCTCGAACTGCGTCGCCGACGTGCGAATGACGCGGATCACTTCGTCGATGTTGGCGTGCGCGATCAGCAAACCTTCGACGGTGTGTTGACGCTTAATCGCTTTATTCAAAAGGAATTGCGTTCGACGGCGAATAACCGAAACGCGGTGGCGCAGGAACTCGACGATCAGTTCTTTGAACGTCATGACGCGCGGTTTGCCGTCGACCAACGCGAGCAAAATGATCGAGAACGAGTCTTGCAGCGGGGTGTATTGGTAAAGTTGGTTCAGGACGACGTGCGGGTCGGCGTCTTTCTTCAAGTCGAGGACGAGACGCACCGGCTCTTTCAGGTCGGACTCGTTGCGAATCGACGAAATCCCGACGATGCGCCCTTCGTTGACCATTTCGGCGATCTTTTCTTCGACGCGGTCGCGAGCCTGTTGGTACGGAATTTCCGAAACAATAATCCGGCTTCGCTTCCCGTTCTCTTCGATGCGAGCGCGAGCGCGAACGACGATGTTGCCGCGTCCGGTCAGGTAGCCGCGACGAATCCCGCGGGTTCCGCAGACGACGCCGCCGGTCGGGAAGTCCGGGCCCGGACAGATGCGGAGCAGTTCGAACGGCGAAATTTCGGGATCGTCGATCGTCGCGATCGCGGCGTCGCAGACTTCGCCGAGGTTGTGCGGCGGAATGCTCGTCGCCATCCCGACGGCGATACCGTTCGCACCGTTGACGAGAAGGTTCGGCGCCTTCGACGGCAAGACGGTCGGCTCCATTCGCGTTTCGTCGTACGTCGGGACGAAATCGACGGTGTCGAGGTTCAAGTCTTCGAGAAGCGTCATCGCCATTCCGGAGAGGCGCGCTTCGGTGTAACGCATCGCGGCGGGGGGAAGACCGGCGATCGACCCGAAGTTCCCCTGTTTGTCGATGAGAACGTGCCGCATATTCCATTCTTGCGCCATCCGAGCGAGCGTCGGGTAAACGACCTGTTCGCCGTGCGGGTGGTAGTTCCCGCTGGCGTCGCCGGAAATCTTCGCGCATTTGACGCGCTGCGAATGCGGGCCGAGGCCGAGGTCGTTCATCGCGACCAAAATGCGGCGCTGCGACGGTTTCAAACCGTCTCGAACGTCCGGAATCGCGCGGCTGACGATAACGCTCATCGCGTACGTCAGGTAGCTTCCCTTCAACTCGTCTTCAATGGCGAGCTGAACGAGCTTCGAACCGTCCGGCAAGACGAGCTGACCGTTGGCGTTCATAATCGGGCGGAGCGGACGCAACGGCGTCGACGGCGTTTCGGAGCCGTTTTCGTCGTCGAACGAATCGGAATCGACGTTGTTATCGGCGTTCGAGTTCTCCGCGTCGGAACGTTCGTCGTCGTTCGGGCGCTCTTCGTTTTCCGAATTTTCGCGGAAATCCGCGTCGTCGTTGTTTTGATTGTCGTCGGACAAGGGAAAGTCTCCTCGCTGATGGGGTCGGACGGTCGCTCGCGTCGAACGCGGTTCGGCGAATTCGGCGTTTTTCGAACGTTAGCGAGCGTCGCCCGCTCTCCGAAAACCGCCTAAATCCCGCAAAGCGTCCATTTTCCGACGCTCGACCGTTCGACGAAAGCGACGCGTCGAAACGGAACCGAACGTCGTCGCGTCGACCGGCGTCGTCTTTCGCTTAAAAAGGCGCCAAACGCCGCGAAAGGAAGGCAAGTCGACGTTCTAATTATACCGGAAACCGCCGAAATTTCAACGGACGGGGGCGCCTAAATTCCAAAATTGCCCCGATTCGACGCGTAAAAAACGCAAAAAAAGAAAACCTTTAAAGAGAAACGCCGTCGAGAAAAAGACTCGACGGCGCGTTTCAAAATCGGACGCTTAACGAAGCGAACGCGAAAGCGTTATTCGGCGTACTCGGCGACGTCGATCGTCGTCGTTTTTTCGCCCGGGACGGCGACTTTCAGCGGCGACGAGTCTTTCGTCTTCAACGCGATCGGGATAATTTGCGGCATATTGGCGATTTCCGCGTCGCGTTCGGCGCGGTAATCCGAAATTTCCTTTTGCGACATGTCGGCCATTTCCTCGATCGTCAGCTCCGGCGTCGTCGGAACCGGGTCTTTGCGGAGCGTAACGACGAACGAACCGTCGGGAGCGCCCGGCGCGGAGAAGTTCGCGAACGTCGTTTGAACGACGCACTTCCCGGACGCGTCCGTCTTTCCGCCGACGATGACGCCGCTAATCGGCGTTTCCGGAATCAACGCGACCTCGACGCCCTCGATCGGAGCGCCGCCGTCGACGACGACGATTTCGCACTTCGAAACCTTCGGGAACCCTTTCGGTTTCCCGGAACAACCGACGACGACCGCCAACGAAAGAAGAACCGCCGCCGCGCAATAAAGATTTTTCATCGCTTATTTCCTTTTTACTCGTTTTTTCGTTTGGTTAAAAAAGAAACGCCGCCCGAATCCGAGCGGCTTTCGTCGAGCGTTTATCGACCCGCGACGCGCTTCGTCCAACCGTCGCCGCGTCGCGAGCTTTCAAAACGCCGTTATTGGAGGTCGGTTTCGCCGGCTTGAACGGTTCCCATCGCGCCCCAAACGCCGAACGGGCTCTTACCGCTAAACTCTTTCCCGTGCGACGCGCTCGTCGTCGCGTAACCGGAACCGTTGACGTCCGCGTCCATATCGCCGCAGTCGATCGTTTCGCTAACGAAGCGGACGGAACCGTCGACCATCGCCGCGTTGACGCCGCCGCTGTGGTTGCTCGACGCGGAGCAAATCCCGAAGCCCCAACCGCTTTGACCGTTTCCGCTCCCGTAGTTGCGAGCGTTCGGCGAGTTCGGCGGCATAATCGTTTGGAAACCGGTGGAGCTGACGTTCCCGTCGGCGAAGTTTTGACCGCGTTCGAACGTCGCGGCGGTTCCGTCGAAGACCGTGCGGTCGGTCGCGTTGACTTTGTTCAAAATGTTGCGCGGAACGACGACTTCGGCGCTGCCGAGAACCATAACGCCGCCCTTGACTTTATTCGTCCCTTGCGTCGCGCCGCAGACCGTGTCCGAGTAGGCGACCGTGTTCGACGTGCCGTCGGTGATCGAACTCATCGTGCGCGTCGTAACCGTGCGCGAATCGTTGTAGCTTTGCGGGCAGAAAAGACCGCCCGGGTAGAAGCCGCGCGACGTCATCGCCGATTCGTCCGTTTGGCAAATCGAGTCGCCCCAAGAACCGACGTAGTTCGTTTTCGAGACGTTGCCGACCCAGCTCGACGTTTGTTTCGAGTTCCCGTCCGACGGGCAGAGGAGGTGTTGGAAGGTTCCGTTGTACGCTTGGTCGGTGTTGTGTTGCGCGTTC
>JAFSFF010000362.1 GCA_017435375.1 Thermoguttaceae bacterium | reverse complement strand
GGCGTTAACGCGGCGATGATGGACGGTTCCGTCCGCTTTGTTAGCGAAACGATCGACTGCGGCTCCTACCTGACCGAAAAACAAAATCACGGTCGCGCGAAGAGCCTTTTCGGCGTTTGGGGCGCTCTTGGCACCCCGGCGGGCGGCGAAACCGACGTCCAAAAACGTTTAGTTTTAGCGTTTGACAAAACGGCGGCGCGGCTCCGGTCGCGTCGCTTTTGTCGAATAAGGGAACGAAAATGAAATTAAAGAAACATCTCGTCGCGGCGTTCGGGTGCGGCGGCGAAAAGCTCCCGGCGGGGATGCCGAAACCGCAACCGACGACGATTACCCTAACGCTCGACGGCAAAGGTCTCGCCGACGCCAGCGTTACGATGATTCCCGCCGACGGCGGACAATATACCGCGGTCGGAACGACGGACGCGAGCGGCGTCGCCGAAATGAAAACGAACGGCAAGTTCAAAGGCGCCGTTCCGGGCGAGTACAAAATTATCGTCGGCGCGAAAGACGAAATCGACTACGGCGAACTCGGCCCGCCCCCGACCGGCGATCCCGCCGCGCTTGAAAAATGGAATATCGACGTCGAAAAAAGCGGCGGGATGGCGCAATTCAAGCGTTATTCGCTCGTTTCGACCGAATTTACCGACGTCGAAAACACGCCGCTGACCCTGACCGTCGCGGACGGCAAAAACGCCGAAACGTTCGACCTCGGCGCGTCGGCGCGCGAAGAAGTCGAAGTCGAAGAAAAATAAGTCGAGCGTTTGCGTCGACTTTCGAAACGTCGCGTTTCCGAACGCGGCGTTTTTGCGTTTCTTGCGCGTTTCGCTTGTTTTTTCAGTTTTGCGCGTCTTGCCGATCTTAACGGTTGGAGTTGGTAAAATGCTCCGATTTTAACGCCTTTGCGAGATTTTTTTAAGAAAAACGCAGAATTTTGACGAATTTTGCGAAACCTAACTCGTCTAACCCCTAGCGTGAAACGCGACTTGAGTTAAACTAATCGAAATATCGTCGTAGCGTCGCAAGCGTTGGGAAACGCTAATCTTGACCGCTTTAGGCGAGTTAACGCCGTTTTGGCGAAGGTCGACGCGGCGTTTTGAAATACGAGCGTTTGCCGAAAACGTTCGGAGAAATTAATCGGCGGGCGGCGGAAAGTCGTCGCTTTCGCGAGCGACCGTCGGAAACGGCGGCGTTTTTATTGTTAAATTGGCGAGGAGATTTTTCCATGGCGAAATCTTTGAAAGAACGACGCGGCTTTACGCTCGTCGAATTGTTGGTCGTTATCGCGATCATCGGTATTTTGATCGGTTTGCTTCTTCCGGCCGTCCAAGCGGCTCGCGAAGCGGCGCGTCGTATGCAATGCACGAACAACCTCAAGCAATGGGGCCTCGGCATTCAAAACTATCACGACACGAACGGGGCGATGCCCGCGGCGCAATCCTGGTGCGTCGGCGACTCCGCTTACGGCGGCGACGGCTACACGTTCAACTGGTCGGCGACCTTCAAAATTTTCCCGTACATCGAACAACAAGCGATTTACAAAGACATTTACGACCGTCGTCCGCACGTTTGGGAAGGCGGCGCGACCAAGAAAGACGGCTCCGCGTTGACCGCGATCAAAGCCGTTATCGACAACATCCTTTGCCCGTCGGACGGCAACGCGACGCAACCGGGGCTTAACGGCGGCGGTCGTACGAACTACGTCGTTTGCTACGGCGACTGTATCGACGCGAACCAAGCGAGCCAAAATAACCCGTACAACACCGTTACCGCCGAATGGGACTGCTCCCGTCGCGGCGCGTTCGGTTGCGGCGCGTTCAAAAACCTCTCCGCCATCACCGACGGCACGAGCAACACCATCGCGGCCAGCGAAACGGTGACGAACCCGCAAACCTCGAACGGTTACACCGGGATTAAGGGCGGCGTCTACCCGGTTCGTCCGGCGAGCGCGGCGGACTGCTACAACAGCGCGCGCAGCACGACGAACCCGGGCGAAATGTCCCGCGGTTCCGAAAACAGCTGGCGCGGTCACTGGTTCGGCGACGGTCGTCCGGTCAACGGCGGCTTCGTTACGATTCTCCCGCCGAACGGCCCGAGTTGCTCGAACGGCGCCAGCGACGGTTGCTGGGCGATCGTTTCCGCTTCGTCGAACCACAGCGGCGGCGTCAACGCGGTCATGCTCGACGGTTCGGTTCGTTTCATTAGCGAAACGATTTCGACGAACATCACCGGCACGAGCAACATTCAAGGCCCGAAAAGCGGCAAGTCGCCTTACGGCGTCTGGGGCGCGATGGGCTCGATCAGCGGCGGCGAAACCGACGCGACGCTCTAATTTCGAGGAGGTTTAAAACAACGATGAAAACGAAATTGTTCGCTCTCCTCGGCGCGGTCGCGTTGACCGCGGTCGTCGGTTGCGGCGGCCCGAAAAAACCGGCCGACCTGCCGGAGCTTTATCCGGTCAAAATTACGGTGATTCAAGACGGCCAACCGCTCGAAGGCGCGTCGGTTATGTTGAACGACCCGACGTTGAAAATCCGCTTCGTGATGGGCGGCCAAACGGACGCGCAAGGCGTCGCGGAAATTAAAACCGACGCGCAATTCCCGGGCGCTCCGGCGGGCGAATTCAAAGTTACCGTCCGTAAAACGACCGAACCGGAAACGAGCGACGAAATCGCGCCGACCGACCCGGCGGAACGCGCCGAATGGGAAAAGAAACAAGCCGAACTCGCGAACCAAATGGCCGACACGGTCGACCTGAAATTCGGCGATATGGCGCAAACTCCGGAAACGATCACGGTCGGCCCGGGCGGCGTCGAAAAGACTGTCGACGTCGGCGAAAAAGTCAACGTCCCGTTCAGCGAATCCCGCAAATCGAGTTCTTGACGGCGACCGCGCCGTTCCGGATCCGCGCTACCGCGCCCGCCGAAGGCGGTTTTACCCGAGCTACCGCTCGAACTCGGTTTCTTCGCTCCCGTTGGTCGCTAACGTTTTAGCCCAACGACGGGCGGGGAAGCGGGTAAACGGATAAAAAAAGACGCGTCTCGTTGTTGAAACTCGGCGCCCGCCGAGGGCGGTTTTACCCGCGCTACCGCGCGAGTTCGTTTTCCTCGCTCCCG
>JAFSFF010000361.1 GCA_017435375.1 Thermoguttaceae bacterium | reverse complement strand
GCTCGCGTCGATTTTTATCGTTTTTACGGCGCTGAATTCGAGCGTCGCGGCGCAGCGTCGACTGATCGCGTTTTACCGAACGGCCGGTTTGACGCGGGGCCAAGTCGCGCTTTCTATCTTATTGGAAGCGTTGGTGTTAGCGATTCCCGGTTGGCTCGGCGGCGTCGCGACCGGCTGGGCGTTGGTTTTCGTTTGTTCCGGGAAGGCGACCGGCGTCAACTGGGAAACGGTCGGCGTTTCGTTTGGCTGCGCGGTCGTCGGAGCGGTTTTGGCGGCGCTTTGGCCGATGTTGCAAAGCGCGCGAACCAAGCCGTTAGAAGCGCTCGGCGTTTCGGAAAAAGCGTTTTTCTCGCCGGCGACGCAATGTCGGCAAACGCGACGTTTCGCCGCGTTTGCGCTTCTCGGGGCGGCGCTAATCGGCGTCGACGTTTATCTCGTCCAATTTGCGACCGGCGCGACGACGGAGCGGGCGGCGTTGCATTCGGGCGTCGGCGTTTTGGCTCTTGCGCTCGGCGTCGTTTTGACGATTCCGGCGTTGATTCGCGTTGCGGAAGTCGTTTTAGCGCCGGTGTTAGCGAAGGCGTTTCGGTTTGATTATCGCTTGATTCGGACGGAGCTTTCGGGGAACGCGAGCCGCGTCGTCGCGGTCGCGGTCGCGTTGAGCGTCGGGGGCGGACTCTTCGTTTCGACGCAAATTTGGGGGTATTCGATGCTCGAACCGTTCCTGCCGGGACGCGGCGCGCCGAACTGTTTCGCGGCGTTTTTGCCGAACGGTTTGCGCCCGGAACTCGTTTCGCAACTCGCCGATTTGCCTTGTGTTAAGCGCGATTCGTTACTTGAGGTCGCGGTCGAGCAGGCGGCGTTCGAGGAAAGTTCGATACCGCCGCAAAGCGTTCGGAAGAGCGCGTTTGCGAACGTCGTCTTTTTCGGCGTCGACGTCGAGCGGGCGTTTCTCGGGAACGGCGACGGAGCGCCGCTCGTCGGTTTTCGCTTTTTACAAGGCGATTCCGAGAAGGCGTTCGAGGCGATGAAAAACGGACGCGGCGTCGTTGTAACCGATTCGCTTTCCATCGATTACGGACTCGGTTTGGGCGACGAACTGCGCGTCGTTCATCCGCGCGATCCGAGCAAAACGCTTGCGTATCCTATCGTCGGCGTCGTTTATTATCCGGGTTGGCATTGGCTTTCGAAGACCGGGGGCGTTCGGCGCAATTTCGGGCGTTCCGGCGGAATTGCGTTCGCGTCGGAGCGGATAATTCGCGACGACTACCAGCTCGAACGACCCGGTTATTTTTGGTTTAACGAAAACGACGGCGCGACTTACGACGAAATCGAAACGGCTTGCGACGCGTTGGCGTTGAAGTCGTTGCGACTCGACGAAGCGGACGGAACGTTCGCGGAGAAAACGGAGAAAGCGGGAGAAAACGGCCCGGCGTCGCGAACCGCTTACGTCAAATTGTCGACGCACGACTCGTTGACGCGTTCGATTTCTAAACGCGCCGATTCGGTGATTTGGGGGTTGAGCAAAACGCCGATTACGACGTTGATTATCGCGTCGATCGCGGTCGTCGGCGCGGTCGCGAACTCGGTTCGGTCGCGGCGTTGGCAGTTCGGAACAATGCGAGCGACCGGTTTGACTCGCGGGGCGCTGATTCGAGCGATTTTGGTCGAGGCGATCTTGATCGCGCTGGTCGCGTCGGCGACGAGTTTCCTGTTCGGCTTTTTGGCGGCGCAAGGGGCGTTGAAGTTGGGCGCGAGTATGTTTGGAACGTCGAGTCCTCCGTTAATCTTGCCGATAAAAGAGTTGGCGTTCGGTTTCGCGTTGACGCTCGCGCTCTGTTTGACGGCGGCGCTTTGGCCGGCGATCAAAGCGGGACGGGCGGAACCGCTCGAACTCCTCCGAAGCGGGCGCGCGCCGGATTGACGTTTGCGATTCGGAGATCGACGAAGACTTAACGACGGCGCGTTCTCAATTAACGAGGACGCGCCGTCGTTTGCTTTAGGACAAAGGCAAGGCGTTCGGAAATTTGATTTTGGGCCCCGCGTTGATTTTTGAAGTTTTTCAGTTATACTACCAAATATATCGGGGAGAATGAATATCGGGGAAAAACGTTTAAACGAACGTTGTTTTGTCGCGTTAAGCTCTGAAAACATAAGAGATACTGCATATGACTTTCAAAGAATTAAAACCCGCGTTGTTTTTGGCGGTTTCCGTTTTGTTCGCGACGGTTGTTTTTTCTTATAAAGCGGGTGAAAAAAGCGCTTTGTATCCGGAGCCGACGGCGACGAAAACGGAAATTCAAGCGTCGTCGGAGGAAATCGTCGAAAACGAACCGAGCGAAGAGAAGTCGCAAGAAACGGTCGTCGCGGAGAATTTTTTCGCGCTTTTGGTCGGCGTCGGCGACTACCTACATAGTTGCGAATACTTGCCCGATTTAGTTTATACGTGTTCCGACGTCTTGAAGGTGAAACGCGCGCTGACGGAGAAAATCGGCGTTCCGGAAGAAAACATTCGAACGCTGACGACGCTCGAAGACGATCCGGCGAAACGTCCGACGCGCGAAAATATCGAGAACGGATTAGGCTGGCTCGAAGATAAGAGCCGTTCCGGCTCCGCCGCGTTGGCGATGTTCGCCGGACACGGCTTCGAAACGAAAAACGGCGAAGCGGCGTTCGCGCCGGAGGACGTCGAGTTGTACGCAAACGGCGTTTTGAAGGCGGAAACGGCGACGTCGGCGACGGCCTTGGCGAAGCGTCTGCAAGGCGTCGACGCGGAATTCAAGATTTTAATCGTCGACGCGTGTCGAACGCCCGCGGGCGTCGACGGCAAATTGGGGACGTTTGTCGCGCCGCCGTCGTTTGCGCAGTTAAACAAGGCGGGGCTCGCGTTTGCGCAGAGTTGCAACGTCGGAGAATCGAGTTACGAGACGTCCGCGCCCGACGGCGGCGTGTTTACGCATTTTTGGGTCGAAGGTTTGAACGGAAGAGCGCGCGAGGAGGACGGGCGCGTTACTTTTTGGGGCGTCGCCGGTTACGCCGCGAAGAAAACGAGCGAATACGTTAAAAAACGCGCGGAAGCGGAGAAAAATAAAGAAGAGAGGGAAAAAATTTTTAAGACGTTGCAAACGCCGACTTACACGGCGATCGGTTATCAAGACTTTAATTTGCGAGAGTCGAAAGCGGAGCTTCTGTACCGCGAGGGGCGAGCGTTGGCGTTCGGACTCGACGGAACGGTCGTCGACGGCGTTCGCGGGTTCCAACTCTTGACCGAAGCGACGGAGGAGGGTTCGCTCGAAGCGCAAGCGGAGTTGGCGGAACTCTACTTGGACGGTTGCGAAGGAACGCCGTCCGACGCGCGAAAAGCCGTCGAATTAGCGTTCGAGCCCGCGAGGCAGGGGAACCCCTTCGCGCAACGTATTTTAGCGGACGAATACGACGAGGGGAACGCCGCTTATCTCGAGCCCGATTACGATAAACGGAAGGAGTGGAAAGAAAAATACGTCGAAGGATTAAAGGAATTGTCGGCGAGCGAAGGGGACGCGCGCGCCGCTTTTTATATAGGAAAACATTACGAGCTTTGGTCGAACGAAGAGGAATATATAAAAGAAGCGACGCGATGGTATCGCCTCGCCGCGGAGCGAAAATATCCGGCGGCGATAAGCGAATTAGCGCGGCGCTATTACGAGGGAATTGGCTGCGAAAAAAACGAAGAAAAAGCGCGCGAGTTATGGAAACAAGCTTTTGAACAAAACGAAAGAAACGCGGCGCGGTATTTGGGCAAGTTAAGTTACGGGGAAGACGATTATGAGAAAGCCGCCGCTTTTTTCGCTCGCGCGGCAAAAGCGTATTCTCCGACGGGCGCGTATTGGTACGGAAGGTGTTTGCGCGACGGCGAGGGCGTCGACCAAAATTACGAGGAGGCCGCGCGACTCTTTAAACAAGCCGCCGAACAGGGCTCCGCCGACGCAATGTACGCCTTGGGAGTTTGCTATCGGGAAGGAAAAGGCGTTTCGAAAAGTCTTTCGTCGGGCGCGTATTGGTTGAAACGCGCCGCAAAGCGCAGACATCCTGGGGCGATCGCGTTGTACGGTTACTGCCTTGAAAAAGGTGAAGGCGGCGTTGAAAAAAACGAAACGCATGCGTTGTGGGAATATGTCCACGCTTCGACGTTAGGGAACGTAGAAGCGACACGCCGAGTAGGTCTTTGCAAATACAACGGCGTCGGTTGCAAGCGCGACTACGACCAGGCGTTCGCCGCGTTTAAAAAAGCCGCGAGTAAAGGCGACGAAATCGCGACGGTTATGTTGGGCGAATGTTACAAAAAAGGACGCGGAACGAAACAAGATTATAGTAAAGCGTTGGAATGTTACCGTCGCGCCGCCGAGGCGGAGAACGCGTTGGGAATGGCTAATCTTGGAATGTGTTATTACGAAGGAAAGGGCGTCGAGCGCGATTACGACGAAGCGGTAAAATGGTTCCGTAAGGCCGAGGCGTTAGGTTCGAAAGAAGCGCGCGCCGCTTTGGGACTTTGTCGACAACTGGGAATTATTAAAGAAGAGGAGACCTTGGAAAAAACGACGACGGAATATCAAATCGCCGTTGAAAAAGGAGAAACGGGGTCGGCGTTTGTGTTAGGCGCGCTTTATGAACTTGGACTCGGCGGCGTTAAAAAAGACTATGAGAAAGCGGCGAAACTATACCGCCAAGATGCGGAACAAGGCGTCGCTCTTGCGATGGACGCTTTGGGCAAGTGTTATTATAATGGAAACGGAGTCGAACAGGACTACGTAGAAGCGGTGAATTGGTTTCGTAAAGCGGAAGATAAAGGGACGACGGCGGCGACCGTAAGTCTCGGCGTCTGCTATTATTATGGAAACGGGGTAAAACGCGATTACGACGAGGCTGTAAAACGCTTTCGCGTTGGAGTCGACGCGGGGTATACGCAAGCGATGTGTCATTTGGGAAATTGCTATTTATACGGTTACGGCGTCGAGAAAAGTTGCGACGAAGCGGTCGCGATGTATCGTAAAGCCGTCGAGATGAACAGTTGCGAGGGAATGAATAGTTTAGGTCGTTGTTATCAACTTGGGCGGGGCGTTGAGCGGGATTACGCAAAGGCGGTTGAACTTTATCGCAAAGCGGCGGAGAAAAAAATTCCGTCGGCGGTTAATAATTTAGGCTTGTGTTATCAACACGGTTGGGGCGTCGAGCGCGATTACGACGAGGCCGTTCGGCTTTTCCGCGAAGCGATTGAATTGAATTCGGTTGCGGCGACGTCGAATTTGGGCGTTTGTTATTACGACGGAACCGGCGTCGAACAAGATTACTCTAAGGCGGTCGAGCTTTATCGCAAGGCGGCTGAGGAAAATTTCGGGTGGGCGATGTGCAATCTCGGGCGATGTTACGAAAACGGGAAAGGCGTCGAGAAAAATATTGACGAAGCGAAGCGTTGGTACCGCAAAGCGACGCTTAACGACGACGAAGAGGCGAGCGCCGCCGCGGAAAAATATTTGGAACGTTTAAATCGTTTAGAAAATGCGAGCGACGGAGAGTAAAGGTTAACGTCGAGCGACGGCGATGAAAAAAGCGCGTCGAGGAGCGGTTGAGTTCCGCTTCTCGGCGCGCTTTTTTTGCGAATGTCGACGCGGCGTCGGGGGGGATACGCCGCGTCGACGGGAGAGCGACGCTTGCGACGCGTCGCTATATTCGGATTAGGCTTGCGGTCGCGCTTCGCCGGTTTCCGATTCGGTTTCGGGCGTCGGAGCGTCGGCGGCGGGCGACGTTTCCGTTTCGCTTGCGGCGTCGGTTTGCGTCGGTTGCGCGTCGACCGCTTCCGGAGCGCCGATTTTGCCCAAAATTTCCGGGAACTCGACGCCGCCGATTTCCTTCATCACTTCCAGCATCGGCGGGAGCGTCTTGGCCATGTTGCGGAGCCAGTTCGAAGTCGCCGTTTCGCCGGGCGCGCCGTTCGAGCCGGAACCGGCGCCGTCCCAAACGACCACCTTGTCGAATTTGATCGACGAAATCGCTTGCGCCGACGCGGCGATCAGTTCGTCGAAGTGGTCGAGCATCAGCATTTGGAACGCTTCGCGAGCGCCGCCGCACGCCTCGACGATCGCTTTGAGACCTTCGCCCTTTTTCTTCAAAATCTCGTATTGACCGCGCGCTTCCGCTTCCAATTTCGCGTAAATCGCCGCGGCTTCCCCTTCCGCTTCGATGCGCTTTTGCTCCGCCGCCGCTTCCGCTTCGACGACGATGCGCGCTTTTTCCGCTTTCGCCGGCGCTTCCAACTCGGCCCGACGCTCCGCTTCGACGCGCTCCGCGAGAGCCGCCGCCGCGACCGCTTGCGCTTTGTGTTCCGCTTCCAAAACGGACGCGTCCGCTTGACGCTTGCGAGTTTCCCCGCGCTCGAACGCTTCCGCTTCCTTGACTTGCAACTCCGCTTCGGAGTTCGCGACGACCGCCTTCGCAAGGTTTTCGCCCTCGATCGCCGCCGCGTCCGCGTTCGCCAACTTGACGCGCATATCGCGTTCCGCCGCCTTGACTTCCGCTTCCTTCTCGAACGCCGCCGACTGTTCGCCGACGACCTTCACGCGGTCGAGTTCCGCCAAGCGAACCGCTTGCTCTTGCTCGATTTGCGCCGTTTTGACCGTTTGTTCCCGCTCCGCTTCGCGAGTCCCGACGACGCGTTCTTTTTGCGCGTTCGCGACTTGAATCGCCTTGTCTTTTTCGGCTTCCGCGACCCGGATTTCCCCCATTCGCTCGTTGTCGGCGACGTCGCCGCGCGCCTTTTGAATCGCTTCCGACGCGGCCTTTTGCCCGATCGCTTCGATGTACCCCGATTCGTCGGTAATGTCGGTAACGTTGACGTTGATCAGAACGAGACCGAGCTTGCTAAGTTCCGGCTCGAGCGACGTTTGAATGTTCGTCAGGAACGCGTCGCGGTCGCGGTTGATTTCGTCGATGCGCATCGACGCGATCACTTGACGCAACTGACCGAAAATAACGTCTTCCGCTTGTTTCGCGATCGCTTCGCGCGGCATGCCGAGGAGACGAATCGCCGCGTTTTGCATCAGTTCCTGCGTCGTGCCGATGGCGATCGAGAAGACGCTCGGAACGTTGACGCGGATGTTTTCCATCGAGAGCGCGCCGCGGAGCGGAATCTCGATTTGCATCGGTTCCAAGCTCAAATAGGCGTAGTCTTGCAAGAGCGGAACGATGAACTTCGCGCCGCCGTGAATGCATTTCGCCGACGCTTGGCCGCCGGAGCGACCGAAGATCACCATAATTCGGTTGCTCGGGCAGCGCTTGTAACGCGCGCTAAACAGAATGAGGAAACCGAAAAAGATAACGGCGCACAAAACGGCGCCGACGCCGACGATCGCGCCGACATTAATCGCGCCGAAAAGCGGGGAAACAAACGTTGCGAACGACATAAACGACTCCTTTGCGCGCCTAAAAAAGGCGAGTGAGAATTCCAGTAAACTCGGTTTTGTTTGCGTAGCTTGCGTATCTTACTAAAGTATAGTTTACGGCGGGGCGCGCGGCAATTCTTTTTGATAAAAATTTCAATGAAAAAGACATTATTTCTTGCTCGACGGACTTTCGTTTGATACAATTAGGATAAACGGCGCGGCGCGCGTCGTTAAACGAAAGAAACGGAGCGGTGTGTGCGATGACGAGCGTTTATTGGTTTTGCGCGATTTTAGGGTCGACGTTGGTTTTACTGCAGTTTTGCGCGACGCTGTTCGGGCTCGGCGGAGGCGATTTGGACGCCGACGGGGTTCCGGATTCGTTGGATCTCGACGTCGAAGCCGACGGGGGCGGCGCGGATTCGGACGGCGACGCGTCCGGCGTTCCGTTTTTGAAAGCGCTGTCGATTCGAACGGCGACGGCGGGCGCGGCGTTTTTCGGACTCGGCGGCTTGGCGGGCGAGGCGGTCGGACTCGGCAAAGTCGCGACGACGGGGACGGCGATCGTCGCCGGAATCGCGGCGATTTACGGCGTTTACTTCCTTTTCCGGACTCTTTCGCGGTTCGGCGAAGACGGTTCGATTCGCGAGTCGACGGCGGTCGGCGCGACCGGAACGGTTTACCTGCGGATTCCGGCGAAACGCTCCGGACGCGGGAAAGTCGTCGTGTCGCAGCAAGGACGCTCGATGGAGTACGCCGCCGAAACGGACGACGAAAACGAGTTGCCGACCGGAACGCCGATCGTCGTCGCTAAGCTGATCGCGCCGTCGACGGCGTTGGTCGCGCGGCGTTAAAAACGAGGGAAAGAACGCGCGTCGCGACTTCGAGGGAAACTTTGAGGAAAAGACGGAGAAAAACAATAAAAATTCGAGAATAACGGCGTTTTTAACGCGTCGAGAACGGAAGGGGCTTGTATTTTTAGTCGCGTTTGGGTATGATGACGGCGCGTAAGTTTCGAACGGCGAAACGCGCGATTCTTTCCTTGAAAACGGAATGAAAAAATGACGGATTATTCCGAAAACAATAAAAATAGCGACGAACGTTGCGACGGCTGCGAAAAGCAGGGCGTGTTGAAAGATTACGCGGTCGTGTTGGCGGCGGCGATAATTATTTTGGGCGGGCTTCACGCGTCGCGGAGTATTTTAGGGCCGATCTTTTTGGCGGCGTTCTTCTCCGCGATGTTGGTTTCTCCGTTGCGTTGGCTCCGTTCGAAGGGGTTTTCGCAAGCCTTTTCGTTGTGCGCGGTGATTATTTTCGTCTTGGCGGTCGGGCTCGGCACGATGACCGTCGTCGGCGCGCAGTTGGCGCAGTTCGCGAAAGATATTCCGACGTATCGCGATCTTTTTAACGAAGAGCTGAAAAGTTACAACTTGAACGTCGGCGACTTCGTTCCGTTCCTTAAAGAGGAGGAAACGCCGGACGAATCGAACGGCGCGAACGACGAAAACGCCGACGAACTCGCGTTGGAACGCCGCGTTCGCGACGAAGTCGACCGAGCCGTCAAGAATGTTCGAATGCGCGAAGCGACGGAAAAAGCGCGCGTTCCCGCCGCCGAGCCGAATCTTTACGACGAAACGACGAAATTCTTGAAGGAAACGGCGAATTCGACGGACGTCGCGGTTAACGTCGACGCGAAGATAACGCCGGTCGCGTATTGGACGCAAGACGACGACGGCGCGAACGAACAAGCCGGCTTGACTCCGACGATGGAGGAAAATTCCGGCGTCTTGACCGCGGTCGACGATCCGGAAGGATTGACGCCGCAAGCGCCGAAATCGGGATTGATCGAAACGACGCTCGACGAAGCGGAAGAAGAGGCGGAAATCGCCGAAACGGACGTCGCGACCGAAGAACTCGAACCGTTGAGCGCGGCGGAAGAAAACGAAGAAGAGCGCGAACCGCTCGCGTCCGCGCCGCAAGTCAGCGTCGTCGACGCGGGGTCGAACGAGTTGTTCCGCTTCTTGGCCGGCTTGGCGAGCGAACTGAGTTATTTCGCAAGCAACGGTTTCATTATAACGTTGCTGATTATTTTTATGCTTTGCGAAACGACCTCGACGCCGAAAAAATTGGCCGCCGCGCTCGGCAAGCAAGGCTTTGTGAACGAGCATATCCAAAAGGTGGTCGCCGATATTCGCAACTATATGGTGATTAAGACGTGGATGAGCTTGGGCGTCGGAACGAGCGTAACGCTGTTGCTCGTCGTGTCGGACGTTCAATACCCGTTGCTTTGGGGCTTCGTCGCGTTTTTGCTGAACTATATTCCGAACATCGGCTCCGTCGTCGCCGCGATTCCGCCGATCGTCTTGGCGACGGTCGAACACGGGCTCGTCGTCGGCGCGGTCGACGCGGTTTTCTTTGTGATCATCAACTGTACGATCGGTTACGCGATCGAGCCGCGCCTTCTCGGCAACGGGCTCGACTTGTCGCCGTTGATCGTTTTGATCGCGTTGATTCTCTTCGGTTGGCTTCTCGGCCCGATCGGGATGTTCCTGTCGCCGCCGTTGGCCGTTATTATGAAGATTATTTTCCAATCGTTCCCGGAAACGCGTTGGATCGCCGTCCTAATGGCGAACCGCCCGCCGAAAGAAAGCGTCGGGGACGAGGAAAGCGCCGAAGCGAGCGCGTGAAAATCGCCTAAAAAACGAGCGAGGCAAGCGTCGTATAAAATCGACGGCGGCGCTTGAAGCGCGAAAAAAAGCGTCGAACGCGAACGCTCGACGCTTTTAAGTTTTGAATTTTCGGATGTTGGGATCGAAACGTCGCGACGGCGTTTTACCAAGCGGGTTTGTCGGCGCTCAGAAAATCGTCGACCGTTTCGATTTGGTTCGACTTGCTCTTTCCGGAGCGGCAACCGAGCGACGCGGCGAACGTCGCCGAAAACAAAACGAGGAAAACGAGCGCGACGACGCGACGGCGATGACGATTTTCGAAAATGTTGCGCATAAAACGCTCCTTCACGGCGTTGGTTGCGTTCGGCGATTCGCGGCGCGTTCCGTCGTCGCCGCGTTTGTCGGGAATCATACCGAATTTTTGCGTTGTTAGGAATATCGGTTTTTTAGCGTTAAATCTTAACGTTTCGACTTATTTTTTGTCGATAATCAGTCGACTTACCCCTCGCGTCGCCGGTCGACGGAACGCGAAACGATAATTTAGGAGTTTTAGGTAAAATGAGTAAAATCGAACAAGCGTTTGAACTGGCGAAGGAACGATACGCGGAACTCGGCGTCGACGTCGACGCGGCGATGGAAAACGTTTCGAAGGTGAAAATTTCGCTCCACTGCTGGCAAGGGGACGACGTCGCCGGTTTCGAGTCGACGGCGGGGCTGACCGGCGGCGGGATTCTCGCGACCGGCAACTATCCGGGCAAAGCGCGCACGCCGGACGAACTCCGCGCCGACGCCGAAAAAGCGTTCTCGTTGATTCCGGGCAAACACCGTTTCAATCTGCACGCGATTTACCTTGAAAACGGCGGTAAAAAAGTCGACCGCGACGAAATCGAACCGGCGCACTTCCAAGGCTGGATCGATTGGGCGAAAGCGAACGGCCTCGGCCTCGACTTCAACCCGACGTTCTTCTCGCACGAGAAGGCCGCCGACGGGCTGACGCTCTCGCACCCGGACAAAGGAATCCGCGATTTCTGGATCGAACACGACAAACGCTGCCGCGCGATCGCCTCCGCGATGGGCGCCGCGCAAGGTTCGCCTTGCGTCGTCAACCACTGGACGCCGGACGGTTTGAAAGACTTCCCGGCCGACCGTCTCGCGCCGCGCCGCCGTTTGGCCGAATCTTACGACGAAATTTTCTCCGTCCAACACCCGCGCGAAACGATTCGCGACGGCGTCGAATGCAAACTTTTCGGGATCGGCGCCGAAAGCTACACCGTCGGAAGTCATGAATTCTGCATGGGTTACGCGATGAAGAATAATCTTCTCGTCACGCTCGACGCGGGCCACTTCCACCCGACGGAAGTCATTTCGGACAAACTGTCGTCGCTCGCGCTTTTCGTCGACGAAATCCTCCTGCACGTCAGCCGCGGCGTCCGTTGGGACAGCGACCACGTCGTCGTTTGGAACGACGAAATGAAGGCGATCGCGGAAGAACTCGTCCGTTGCGACCTCTTAAGCAAGACTTACGTCGCGCTCGACTACTTCGACGCGACGATCAACCGCGTCGCCGCTTGGACGATCGGGACGCGCTCGGCGTTGAAAGCGTTGTTGGCGGCGTTCCTCGACCCGATTTCGACGCTGAAAAAAGCGGAACTCGACGGGAATTATACGAAGCGTCTCGCGTTGATGGAAGAAGCGCGAACCCTTCCGTTCTCCGCCGTTTGGGATTACTATTGCGAAAAGAACGGCGTTCCGGTCGGCGAAAAATGGCTCGCCGAAGTCGAAGCGTATGAAGCCGCCGTTCAAAGCAAACGCGTTTGAGCGTTCGCTTTGAATTAAGACGAAACGCGTTTGAATGAAACGCTTTGCGAACGACGTCGAGGTTTCCTCGGCGTCGTTTTTTTATTGGCGGGATGGTTGAGAAAACGTTATTTTACCGCGTTGACGACCGCGTCGACAAGGCTTTTAAGCGTCGATTCTTCCGCGACCGCCGCCGGTTCGACGCCGACGGAGCGGAGCGCGTCCGCCGTCAACGGACTGAGCGCGACCCAGCGCGTTTGCGTTAACGCGCCGCCGAAGAGTCGCGCCAACGCTTTCGCCGTCGCGGAGCTGGCGACCGTTCCAAAGTCGATTCGGTTCGAGCGGAGCGCGTCGAGAATCGCGGCGTCCGGCGTTTCGACGTCGACGGAACGATACGCGGCGACTTCGCGAACGGTCGCGCCGAGTTTCGCCGCTTCTTTCGACAAGACGTCGCGACCCCGACTAGCGCGAACGGAGAGGAGGCGTTTTCCGGCGAGCGACGTTTCCGCGTCGCGGAGCGCGGCGACGAGGCCTTCCGCGTTAAATTCTTTCGGAGGGACTAGGTCGACCGAAACGCCGTAATCGCGGAGCGCGGCGGCGGTGCCGGGCCCGACGGCGGCGACCGAAGTTTGCGCGTCGGCGAAAAAACGAGCGCGGCGGCTCGCGGCGACCCGTTCGAGAAAAAAGCGGACGCCGTTCGAACTGGAAAAGAGAATCCAGTTGAAATCGCGTCGTTCAAGGCTTTGAAGCGCGGCGTCGACCGCGTCCCAAGTTTCCGGCGGCAAGATTGCGATCGACGGTTGAACGAGGACGGCGGCGCCGCGTTCTTCGAGGAGCGCGCGCAGTTCGTCCGCTTGTTCGCGCGGACGGGTAACGAGGACGGTTTTTCCGGAAAGTTCGAGCGTCATTGCGAAGTTTCGTTGAAAAATTGCGGTCAAAGGGATTCGAGAACGTTTTTATTGTACGCGACGAAAATTTTTCGGCAAGGGCGGCGGAGCGGTCGGAACGGAGAAAACGAAAAAAGCCGCGTCGCCGACAAACGAAACCGAATAGACGGGAAAACGACGGCGATTTTTGCGCGGCGCGTAAAAAACGCCGCGTAATTTCGAACGAAATCGAGCGGCGTCGGGCGGACGAACGATATTAAAGGGCGAAGCGCGGCGTCGGTCGCGTCGGTTTGCGTTGGAATCTCGTTAACGAACGGAGGCGACAATGATTCGTTCCTTTATCGTCGCGTCGGGCGTCGCCGCGATCGCGTTTGGCGTTCAATGTTTCTTTTTTCAAGCGCTCGTCGTCGAGACCGACGTGCGAAAGACGGTC
This sequence comes from Thermoguttaceae bacterium, assembly GCA_017435375.1. GTDB lineage: Bacteria > Planctomycetota > Planctomycetia > Pirellulales > Thermoguttaceae > RUG369. Next base: position 2,613 of record JAFSFF010000361.1, on the reverse strand, counting down.
GCGATCGCCGATTTTCTCCCTTATTCGATGATTTGCACCGGGTTGGTCGTTTATTTGTACGGGACGCAACTTCAAAAATGAGACGAAAAAAAAGACGGCGACCGAAAATGGGCGGCGACGCGCGATTTCGGGAGAATTTGCGCTTGACAAGCGACGTTTTTTTTGGCAAACTTGACTCGTTTTCCGGATTTTGACGGTTGCAACGTCTCCGGAACGGCGCGAACGGCGCCGTCAAGGAAGAAACGAAAGACTCGCGTCGGGCGGTCGACCGAGCGAAGAGAACGCCGCGACGGGGGTTGGAAAAGGAGTTTGGATATGTCGAAACGAACGATTTTACTGGGCGTCGCGCTCGGTTTCTGTTTTGCGTTGTCGGGGTGCGGCGGTTCCGCGACCGACGCCGTCGCGCCGAGTTCGGAGACTCCGGCGGCGACCGAATCCGACGCGAACGGCGGCGAAAAGGAAACGGCGCCGTTGAACGTCGAAGACGCGGAAAGTCCCGAGGGCGTCGTCGACGCGTTTTTCCGTTCCTTTTTTAAAGGGGACGACGACGGCGCGTTCGCGTTGCTGACGTCGAAAGCGCAAGAAGCGACCCGCGAACAATTTTCGGCGCAGGCCAGCGATACGATTAAGTGGAAAGCGACGAAAAAAGCCGCGCTCGACGACGGGCGCGTTTGCGTTTACGTCGACGTTGAAGATTACACCGAAACCGGCGAAATTCAAGTCGAAGAATTGACGTTCGTTCTTTCCGACGCGGACGGCGTTTGGCGCGTCGCCGGATTTAGCGTCGGCGAGCTGGCGATCAACTTTGAGGAACGGCAAATCGACGCCGTCGCGCAAGAAGAAGACGCGTTTTCGACCGGCGACGCGGTCAAAATGGGGCAAACGAGCGAATCCGTCGTGCGTTAAAGCGCGACGCGGGAAACCGACGTTGAAAACGCGCGCGGTTCGACCGAGCGACTCCGTTTGGAATTTCGTCCGAGGTTGCGAGAGACGCGCAAAACGAACACGACGATTCAATAGAAACGCCGAAGAGCGAAAACTCTTCGGCGTTTTTTTTAGCGACGGCGTTCGTCGCGAGTCGGAAGCCGACGAACGCGGCGTTCGCGAAAGTCGACGTTGGAAAAGAACGCGCGTCGCGAAAACGGCGAGCGGTTCCTTCGACGTCGACGTAATTTAGGAACCTTGTTTCTCGAAAGAAACCGGCGGCTTTAAAAACGTCGAGACGTTAAAACTTTTGAACGTCGAGGGAAAAGCGCGCCGCGCGGACGCGCTCTTACGAGGGGAAAGAAATCGGACTAGCGCCGAATTTCAATCAGTCCCACCACCATTGACCTTCCGGAATCGACGATTCGACGGCGGCGCGTTTCGCTTCGACTTCGCCGTTGTCGTCGTATTTCAGGTTTTCTTTGTCGAGCGCGGTCGCCGGACGAACGACGACGCCGCCGCCGGTCGGGTACGAAACGAGGGTCGCGCTGCGGCGAACGGCGTTGGTCGCGGTTTGCGCGAATTGGATTTCGTTCAAACGTTCGGTTTTGAATTGCGCTTCGTCGCCGAAGAACGCCATATCCCAATTCGTTTTGGCGTACGCGCCTTCTTTTTGGAGGTACGCGGCGACGATCGACATATCGATCATATTGCGGAGGTTCGCGTAAACCGGAACGGCGTCGGCGATTTTTTCGAATTTCGCGGTGAAGCTCTTCGCGTACGCTTTCGTCGCCGGGTTGCCGCGGCCTTTGTTCGCGCTGCGATTTCCGTTTTCGTCGACCAATTCGTTTTCGCCGACGAGATTGACGCCGGCGCCGACGAGTTGCATCGCGGTTCCGTCTTCGGTCATCACGACGCAATCGTAATCCGGTTGGAAGTACCAGCGAACGAGAGCGTTGCTAGCGCGACCGCGCGGGTTCGAGCGTTCGGCGTAAGTCGTCAATTTGACCGGCGCTTCTTCGAGGCCGATCCCGATCAGCTTCATACGGTAGTCGGCGGCGACGAGGGTCGCGGCGAAGTTCGTTTTCGGCGAAACGCCCCAAACTTGGACGTTTTGGAGGCCGAGCGCGTTCGCCATACCGAGCGCGTAACCGACGATTTGGTCGTTGTCCGAGAGGTTCGGATGCGGCGTCGATTTCAGGTACGCTTGCATATTGCGGAGACCTTCGGCGGTCGGGTCGATCGAGCAACCGACGAGTTTGTTCCCTTTGCCGTCGGCCGGGAACGCGCGGAGAGCGACGACGAGGTCTTCGAGTTTCAGCGTCGGGCGACCGCTTTTAGCGCCGACGGTCGCGCCTTCGGCTCCGACGGTCCAACCTTCGGCCGGGCCCGCGACGACGATTTCGCCCGATTCCGGATAAACGTAAACGTTTTCGATACGAGTCAAACCGGCGAGGTTCGCCATATCGGCGGTAACGACGCCGCCGTTTTCTTGAATCGCCGCTTCGAGGCGGGTCAACGAAACTTTACGCGACTTGCTGACGGTTTTCATTTCGCTCGGAACGCCGTAGAGCGCGGCGGAACGCATCGCGGCGAGGGTTCCGTCGTCGAGGATAACGCGTTCGAGAACGCCGTCCGGACGAACGACGACGCCGGAGCCGTCGCCGCCCCCGCCATTGTCGTTATCGT